>JBQCJQ010000418.1:0-4196 GCA_051952615.1 Humibacter sp. | reverse complement strand
GGTCGAAGAGACCGTTCACCTCGGCGAGGGTCGTCGTGCCGCTGCGTGCCCCGAGCGCCCATCTGGCCGGGCCGAACGCCTGCGCCTGGGTCGCGAGAAGGCGCCGAGCGACGGATGCCGGTCCCTCGTCGTCGCGCCGGACGAGCAGGTGCGACCGCGCTCTCGCCCGCGCGACGGTCATCGCACGAGGCCGAGCTCGGAGAGCTGGGCCAGCAGCGCGGCGCCGTCCGCGCCGTACACCCACGGCACCCCGCTCACCTGCGAGTGCTTCTCCGCCGTCGACCGGCCGCCGGCGAGCACCGACTCCGTGTTCGAGAGCTGCCGGATCGCGACGGCGGCGACGTTCTGCGGATGCTCGGTCGCGAACTCGGCGTAGATCTGCTCGTCGTGCTGGCCGTCGTCCCCGACGAGCAGCCACTTCACGCGAGGGAACTCCCGCGCCAGGCGACGGAGGTTGAACTCCTTGTGCTCCCTGCCGCTCCTGAACCACCTGTCGTGGGTCGGACCCCAGTCCGTGAGCAGCAGGGCGCCCGGCGGGAAGAGGTTGCGGGACAGGAAGCGGGTGACCGCGGGCGCGACGTTCCAGGCGCCGGTGGACAGGTAGACCATCGGCGCACCGGCGTGCGACGACGCGAGGCGTTCGAGGAAGACGGCCATGCCTGGTGTGGGGACTCGGGCATGCTCATCCAGTACGAAGGTGTTCCAGGCCGCGAGCAGGGGACGGGGGAGCGCGGTGACCATCACCGTGTCATCCACGTCGGAGATCACACCGAACGACGTGTCGTCGGCCACGACCTGAATGGGCGCGGTCGCGATGTCGCCGGCTCCTTCGATGCGGAAGGAGATCCAGTGCGTGCCAGGCTCGAGCGTGACGGGGAGCACGGTGTCGATGACGCCGCCCCGATCCGGTCGAACGTTGTGCTCGATGCCCTCGACCTCGACGATGACATCGATGTCGCTGATCGGAACGCTGATGAAGCTGCGCCAGCCGCGCACGCTCTCCTCGCGTCGGCGGTTCTTGCGTGCGGCGCGCGACCCCGGGCGAGGGCTCTTCGCCAGCACGACCCGCCCCAACACCCGAACCCACGAGCTCGTGCCGTAACCGGTGTACGACAGCACCGTGGGCAGGTGTCCGCGCTTGCGTGCTCGCCGGGCACGAAACGCGTGGAAGGCATCCTCGATGCGCGCGGCGCGATGCACCTTGGGCACGGGACGGATGCTGGACATCTGAACAGTCTTCCATGGGCGAAGGCGGCCCCGCGTGGCCTTTGAAAGGCGAGTGCGCGTCGGCTACGGTCTACTGCGCAGGCATTCGACTATCGTCGCGAAAGTGGTCGGCGCTGACGGAAGGTAGAACGGAATGATCGAAGAGATCCTCGTCGGAGCGATCGAGGTATCTAATTCGGGAGCAGCGTTTCGTGTCGAACCGTCTCAAGAGCGCAGCCTGGCACGCATCGACGCCCTTCTGGATGCCGCAGCCATCGTCGTCGACGAGGTCGGATTCGACCGCTTGACCACCGCCCAGGTGGCAGAGGAGAGCGGCGCCTCGATCGGAACCGTCTACCGCTACTTCCCCGACCGCATTGCATTGCTCGTCGCCCTGAGAGATCGTGCAGTCAGGCGTTACCGACTGGCGGCATCCGAGCAGATCGAGCGAACGGCGCCCTCGACCTGGCAGGCCGCGATCGGATGCCTCATCGACACGTTCGCGAGCATGTTCCGCACCGAGCCGGGCTTCCGCATCATGCGCTTCGAGGACGTGCGAGGCGTCGACGACTCGGGAACGACGCCGGACCACATCAGGGAGTTCGCCGCACGGGTGGCCGAGATGCTGGTCAGCAATTTCGGGTTCAGGGCGAGCGACGAGCTCGTGTTCCACATCGACATCGCGGGGCAGATGACCGAGTCGCTGGTCGAGCGCGCCTACCTTCGCGATGCGAACGGCGACGAGCGGACGCTTGCCGAGGCGCGGGTCGTCGCGACCGCCTATCTGGAGAAGTACTACGGCTGAGGGCTGATGCCCATTACGGCGTGTTTCCTGTTGATCCGGCCGAGTGTCGGTGGTGTGGGCCATAGTGGAAACCTGCGTTGCTCTCCCGAACGAGGCACAGACGTGCTTCGCTTGACGAGCATCTCGTTCGCAGCATCCGTCGACCGCATCCCTCAGGAATGAGCTTTCAGACGATGATCGAATTCCGATCGGTGACCAAGCAGTTCCCCGACGGCACCGTCGCGGTGAACGACTTCAGCCTTGTCATCCCGTCGCGCAAGATCACGGTGCTCGTCGGCTCCTCGGGCAGCGGCAAGACCACGATCCTGCGCATGATCAACCGCATGGTCGACCCGACGAGCGGCACGATCGAGATCGACGGCGACGACGTATCGACCCTTGAGCCGGTCAAGCTGCGGCGCAGCATCGGCTACGTCATGCAGAACTCCGGGCTGCTTCCGCACCGCAAGGTCGCAGACAACATCGCGACCGTGCCGTTGCTGCGCGGAGTGAAGCGCAAGGATGCCCGTGCACGGGCACTCGATCTGATGGACGCCGTCGGGCTCGACCGCTCGCTGGCCGACCGCTACCCGAGTCAGCTCTCCGGCGGTCAGCAGCAGCGCGTCGGCGTCGCACGCGGGCTCGCGGTCGACCCGAACATCCTGCTGATGGACGAGCCGTTCGGCGCCGTGGACCCGCTGGTGCGCGCCGAGCTGCAGCAGGAGCTCCTCCGCCTGCAGCGCGAGCTCGACAAGACCGTGGTGTTCGTCACGCACGACATCGACGAGGCGTTTCTGCTCGGGCATCAGGTGGTCATCTTCAAGACGGGCGGCATCGTCGCCCAGATCGGAACCCCGGAGGAGATTCTCGCCGAGCCGGCGGACGACTTCGTGGCGCGGTTCGTCGGAGCAGACAGGGGCAAGCGAGCGCTGTATGTGAGCAACAGTTCGGGGCGCGACGTTCTCGTCGATGCCGAAGGGCGTCCGGCGGGCGTTCTGGTCGCCGACCACGATGAGGCCGGAGCCGTCGCCGCGGCTTCGGGTGCTCCGGCGCAGGGTGATCAGCCGCGGTGAACTGGCTGATCGAGAACGCCGGCCAGATCTGGCAGCTCACGCTCATCAATGCGTGGCTCGCCGTTCCGCCGATCATCATCGGGTTCGTGCTCGCCATTCCGATCGGATGGGTGACGAACCGTTACCGAGCCAGTCGCGGAACCGTGCTCGCCATCGTCGGCATCCTGTACGCGATCCCGTCGTTGCCGCTCTTCCTGGTGCTTCCGAGCATCATCGGCACCAAGGTGATCGCACCCACCAACGTCGTCGTCGGGCTCACCATCTATGCGGTCGCGATCATGGTGCGCACGGCGTCTGACGCCTTCGCGGCCGTGGATGTCGATGTGTTGCTCGCCGCCAGCGCGGTCGGCTTCTCCACCTGGCGCCGGTTCTGGTCCGTCGAGCTTCCCCTCGCGGGGCCCGTGCTGCTCTCCGGTGTGCGGGTGGTGTCGGTGAGCACGATCAGCCTGGTCAGCGTGGGATCGGTCATCGGCGTGCCCAGCCTCGGCTACTTCTTCCTACGCGGATTCCAGGTGAGCTTCCCGCTCGAGATCCTTGTCGGAATCGTCGGAACGATCGTGATCGCCGTGGTGTTCGACCTCGCCATAGCGGGACTCGGACGTCTCTCGATGCCGTGGACGAAGGGCCGGTCGCGCAAACGCCGCCCGGGATCGCACGATGAGTCGGTCGAGCTGGTGAGCATGGCATGAACAGCTGGAACGACGCCTTCGCGTGGATACTCGACCCCGTCAACTGGGTGGGCCCCGGCGGCATCCCCGTGCGCATCGAGCAGCAGCTCGTCTACACGATCGTGACGATCATCCTGGCGTGCGCTATCGCGCTGCCGGTCGGTCTCGCCGTCGGACACACGGGCAAGGGCCGCGGCATCGCCGTGCAGCTCTCCGGCGCGCTGCGTGCTCTTCCCACCCTCGGTGTCGTCCTCCTGCTGGCGACCTGGTTCGGGCTCGGCCTCGGCCCGCCGCTGATCGCCATGGTGCTGCTGGCACTTCCGCCGCTCATCGCGGGGGCCTACGCAGGTGTGGATGCCGTGGACCGGCAGACCATCGACGCCGCGCGCTCCATCGGAATGACCGGCTGGCAGGTGTTGTTCAAGGTAGAGCTGCCGCTCGCGCTGCCCATCGTCATCGGGGGAG
>JBQCJQ010000417.1:0-2196 GCA_051952615.1 Humibacter sp. | reverse complement strand
CATCGCTGCGCTGCAGGCTGCGGGAACGAACCCGCTGCCGCCGGTCACCGGTCAGGATGCCGAGGTGGCGGCCGCGCAGCGCATCCTCGCCGGCACCCAGTACATGACCGTGTACAAACCGATCCGCAAGCAGGCGCAGCTCGCGGCCGACGCTGCTCTCACCCTCGCGCGCGGAGAGAGCCCGCAGGGCACGGGAACGACGACAATCGGGGGCAAGGAGATCCCGACGGTCACCCTGATGCCCGTCGCCGTGACCATCGACAACCTGAAGAAGGTCGTGATCGACTCCGGTTTCCACACGGTCGAGCAGATCTGCACCCCGGCGTACGAGGTCTACTGCAAAGAACACGGCATCTCATGACCGCATACGACACCGGCGCGGCACGGGACAGGATGCTCGACCCTGTGATCAGCATGCGCGGCATCAGCAAGTCGTTCGGGCACATCCAGGCGCTGCGCAACGTCGACCTCGACCTCTACCGCGGTGAGGTGGTCGCCCTCGTCGGGGACAACGGCGCCGGCAAGTCGACACTCGTGAAGATCCTCGCCGGTGTGCATCCGCACGATTCGGGCACCATCGCGTTCGACGGCACGGATGTCTCGATTCCGTCACCCGCGGCATCCCACGACCTCGGCATCGCGACGGTCTACCAAGACCTCGCGCTGTGCGACAACCTCGACGTGGTGGCGAACCTCTTTCTCGGGCGGGAACTCGGACGCGGTCCGCTCGACGAGGAAGCCATGGAGCAGCGATCGTGGGAGCTGCTGCGGCAGCTCGGCGCGCGGGTGCCTTCCGTGCGCGTTGCGGTGGCGACCCTCTCCGGCGGACAGCGGCAGACCGTGGCGATCGCGAGATCGCTGATCGGCGAGCCGAGCGTGGTCATCCTCGACGAGCCGACCGCGGCGCTGGGCATCGCGCAGACCGCCGAGGTGCTCAACCTCATCGAGCTGCTCCGCGATCGCGGACTCTGCGTCGTTCTCGTCAGCCACAACATGGCCGACGTTCAGGCGGTCGCCGACCGGGTGATCGTGCTGCGACTGGGCCGGGTCAACGGACGATTCCGCGCGCCGGAGATGAGCTACGAAGACATCATCGCGTCGATCACCGGGGCGATGAACCTCGGCGAGCACTCGCCGGACGGCGGTGGTCCGCTGTGAGCGCCGCGCAAGAACGCGCGCAGGAGCGTGCCGCAGCGGACCGCGACGAGAGCGGCACCATCCGCGACGCGTTCGCGACCTTCACCGCGAAGCTGCGCGGTGGCGACCTCGGCTCCTTGCCTGTCGTGATCGGCCTCGTCGTGATCGCCGTGCTGTTCCAGGCCCTCAACCCGCGCTTCCTCGCGCCGGGCAACCTGGTGAACCTCACCCTGCAGGCCGCCCCGCTCGGTGTCATCGCGATCGGCATCGTCGTCGTGCTGCTCGCAGCTCAGATCGACCTCTCGGTCGGCTCGGTGAGCGGACTGGCGAGCGCCATCGTCGGCGTCTGCATCATGCGGCTTCAGATGCCGGTGCTGCTCGGTGTGCTGATCGCCGTCGTCGCGGGCGCGCTGATCGGGGCCTTCTACGGGTTCCTGCTCAGCCGGTTCGGCGTTCCGAGCTTTCTCATCACGCTGGCCGGACTGCTCGGATTCCTCGGGCTGCAGCTGGCTCTGCTCGGGCCATCCGGCTCGATCAACATCCCGTTCTCGAACCCGCTCGTGCAGTTCGCCAACACGTGGTTCCTGCCGCCGTGGGCCGCCTACACGATCGTCGCGATCGCCGCCATCGGGACGCTCGTGGAGGGCCTCGCCAGACGACGCAGACGCTCCCGCGCCGACCTTCCGCTCTCGCACATCTCAATCACCATCGTGAAGGCCGTCTCGCTCTTCGTGCTGCTCAGCCTCGCGGTCTGGTACCTGTCGCTGGACCGCGGCACGGAGATCATGCCGGTGCTGTTCGTGCTGCTCGTCGTGGTCATGTCGTACCTGCTGCGGCGCACCAGGTGGGGACGCTCGGTCTACGCGGTCGGAGGCAACGTCGAGGCGGCGCGGCGTGCGGGCATCCGCATCACCCGGACCCTCGTTGCTGCGTTCGTGATCTGCTCGGCCTTCGCCGCCCTCGGCGGTGTGCTCTCGGCGGCCCGGCTCGGCTCGGCGACCACCCTGACAGGAACGGCCGACACGAACCTCAACGCGATCGCCGCGGCGATCATCGGCG
>JBQCJQ010000416.1:0-2127 GCA_051952615.1 Humibacter sp. | reverse complement strand
TGACCCGTCAGCCGAGCAACGCGGTCACCGGGACCCGCTGGGATGCCGCCCTCGCCGCGTGCGCCCAGCGGTCGGACGACGTCGTCTCCATCCTGATGCTGACATACAACGACTGGCGCCGCACGGTTGCCGCGGTGGACTCCATTTTCGCTGCGCGCACCAAGACGGCGTACGAGATCGTGCTCGTCGACAACGGATCGGCGCCGCCGGTGCGCAGGATTCTCCGCGCCCTCTACGGTGCCAACCCGCTGGTGAATCTCATCGTGTCGCCGGTGAACCTCAACTTCGCGGGCGGCTGCAACCTCGCGTTCACGCAGTCGGTCGGATCCCGCGTCGTGTTCCTCAACAACGACACCGAGGTGACCGACGGGTGGTTGGATGCGCTGCTCGCAACGCTCGACGAGCCGGACACCGTCGGCGCCCAGTCGCTTCTCATCTACGGCCACGGCACAATTCAGACCGCTGGAACCGTGTTCGACGGTCCGAACACTCTGCCGCGGCACTTCCTCACCGATCACCCCATCGAGGATGCGTTGGCCCTGTCGAAAGACGCGCTCTCCGGATTCTCCGCGGCGACGGCCGCGAGCCTCGCCGTCCGTTCGGCGGACTTCGCGCGCGTGCAGGGATTCGACGAGCTCTTCGCGAACGGGATGGAAGACGTCGACCTGTGCCTTCGTCTCGGCGAGGAGATCGGCGGCGCCTTCACGACGTCGACCGGCTCGAGGGTCAAACACCACGAGAGCGTTTCGCAGGGGCGCGGCGCGCGGACCGTTCCGAACCGCGCCCGCTTCTGGCAGCGCTGGGCGGGCTCGTTGCCGGTATCGGACGCCTGGCGGTACGCGGAGCTCGGCCTCGCGACCGTTTCGTTCGCGCCGCGTGGCACGCGGCCAGGGGAGATCGGTCTCACGCAGGGCACCGAGCCCGTCACCGTGCGCCAACCCGATGCTCCGCGCAGACGAGTCGCCATACGCCGCCCGTACCTGTCGCCGACCGACGGCCGCACGGAGGCGCGCGCTCAGCTGGTCGAGGAGGTGATCGCCGCGCTGGGGAGGCTCGACGCCCACCTGATCGTCGACACCGCCTCCACCCGCTACCGCAGGACCCGAGCGTTCGACGATGCGGTCGTGCACTTCGCGTTCGACGGCGAGCCTGACATCCAGCCCGGAGCCAAGAACGTCGTCATCGCCGTCGGCGCCGCCTTCGACGACCAGTTCGCGCGCTTCGGCGACGTCGTGCTGCGTCTCACGGACAGTGCGGATGAACCCGCCGACCTCTCCGGCTTGCTCACCGAGGAGGAGGCGGAGCGGTTGCGCGAGGCGCTCGCCTGAGCCGACGCATCACGTCTCGGTCGAGCAGGGGCGTCCACTCTTGCTAGTGTGAACCGTCCTGTCCACCGCAAGAGAGTCGTGACCGCACCCGCCATGCTCGAGACCCAGCAGCCGACGACGAGGCGCGAAGCACGGCGAAGCGGTTTCCTCCCCGAGTTGCAGGCACTGCGGGCGGTCGCCGTCACCGGCGTCGTGGTGTACCACCTCTATCCCGGCGTACTCCGCGGGGGCTTCGTCGGCGTCGACGTGTTCTTCGTCATCTCGGGCTTCCTGATCACGTCCCACTTGCTGCGCGGGTGGGCGACAGAGGGCCGCATCCGGTTCGCCGCGTTCTACGCGCGCCGTGCGTGGCGCCTGCTGCCCGCTGCGCTGCTGGTGCTCCTCGTCACCGCCGCGCTGACGATCCTGGTGCTCCCCGAGCGCAATTGGCCGCAGGTGTTCCAGGAGATCGGCGCCTCCACCTTCTACGTCGAGAACTGGTACCTGGCTGTCCACTCGGTGGACTATCTCGCGCAGAACACCGACATCGCAAGCCCCGTCACGCACTACTGGTCGCTCTCGGTGGAGGAGCAGTTCTACCTGGTCTGGCCGCTCGTCCTGGTGGCCGGTGGATGGGTCGCCTCCCGGCTCGCGCCGTGGCGCCGCCGAGCGGTCCTCCTGAGCGTTCTCGGCGCAGTATTCGGGGCCTCACTCGTCGCCAGCGTAGCGCTGACGGCATCCGATCCCAGCCCGGCGTACTTCGCCACGCAGACGCGCGCGTGGGAGTTTGCGGCAGGCGGGATCGTCGCCGTCCTGCTCG
>JBQCJQ010000415.1:0-5143 GCA_051952615.1 Humibacter sp. | reverse complement strand
GATCATGTCGGGGCGGATCACGCGACCTGCCGACATTCGCGAGCAGATTCCGGTCGGGTTGCTGCAGATCGGCATCACTCGCATGTTCGGGTCGAACCTTTCGGGAGCCCGATCCAGTCTCATCGAGGCCTATGAGCGAGCGCCGGAGTCCTCACGGGCGCACATCGGAGCCGGAGCGGCCTCCAAGCTGGCGTTGATCGCCGCCCTCGGTGGGGACACGCTCGAGGCTGAGCGCTGGAGGAAGCGCATGCCGGGTCACCCGGAGCGCTCCGAATGGCTGCGGTCGCAGCTGGGCCTGAACCTCGGTCTCCTCGATCTGGCCAAGGGGATCACGACGCTGGACCAGGCTTCAGCGACCGAGTCGCTTCATTCGCTTGCCGACACCGGGAGTCTCGACCCGCAGTGGCTGATGCAGAACTTCGAGCCGAGTTGGAGCTCGGTCATCCACCACGTTATGGCGCGGCACGACCTGCTCTGGGGCGACCGTCGAGCGGCGCTCGCGCGGCTGCGTCGCCACACAGAGGAGTCGTCACGATGGCTCGGCGATGGGTCGACCGCAAGGATGCTCCTGCGTGCCGACCACGTTGACCTGCTCCTGTCGGTCGGGGCGACGGAGCGGGCTCGCGCCGTGTTGCTCCGTAGCCCGGAACGTCCCGAGCTCGTGGCTACTCGTGCGCGCCTCGACCTGCTGACCGGCCGGATCGAAGCCGCCCTTCGACGCAGCCGCGATGCGCTCGACGAGGGCAGTGCCGCACCCTCTGCGCTGCTTCAACTCCTCGTGATCCAAGCCGCAGCGCACCTGCAGCTCGGCAACTCGGCGCAGGCGGACGCCGCCTTCGCCCAAGCAGCGCGCACGATCCATGCGACCGGGAGTGCGTTCGGGCTCATCGCGGCACCGAGAACGGTTGTGCTCGAGCTTGCGGAGAGGGCTCGATTCGTGGATGTCGAGCCTTTCCTCTCCCGTCTGCCCGACGTGTTCCCCGACCGCCTCGAGATCATCGAGCTGAGCACCATGGAACGCCGGGTCCTCGACGCGCTCGGCCGTGGATACGGGGCGCCGGTGATCGCCCAACAGTTCCACGTGTCGCCGAACACCGTGAAGAGTCACACGCATCGCATCTACCGGAAGCTCGGCGTCACCAGTCGCAGCGAGGCGGTGTCACGGGCGACGGAGCTCGGGCTGATCTCGCCGCAGTGAGGCGGGGTGCGATTCGGAGTCGTGCGATCTGCACTTCGAGGGCAGAATCATGCCCCGATCACTCCCGATTGACCCAAATTCACCCTCTGTAACCCGCACGGTTCCCGCAACGAGCCTCACCCCGTCCGAAGGCGGCTCCGCTCTGTTGCCCGTGAACGGGCATCCTCCCGTAGCAGATGAGTGACGCCTGTCAGAAATTACAGATGACCTGGGCTTTCTGTGACCGCGATCGCGCGGAGCAGCCCTCGCCGATCGGCGGGCGACGAGCGAGCCACGCATCGCACCACCCCCTAAGGGGGACTAGCCGACTGCGGGCTCCCGCGTCGCGCGCGATCCTGGCCCGACCGGAGGCGGGACATGAGAGATGCTCGGCTTCGGCAGAGGTCACTCGACCGATAGCGTGCGTCTCGGCAAGCGGCACCGTGTCGTTGCCGTGGGGGAATGATGCGCAAGCGTGCCCGGATTACTCGGTTCGTCGTTGCTGCCGTGACGGCTGCGGTGCTGGTCGTCGTCGGTCTGCTGGGAGCGGCTCCCGCGTACGCGGCAGACACCGCCATCACGATCACGCCTGCGGCGACAACAGCCAACAGCGGGGCGCCGACGACGTACACCCTGACGTACTCGTGCAGCAACGCCGCGGGCAGCTGCGCGAACTCAGTGGTGACGATTCCGACGAACACCCTCACGGGAGACGGTTCGACGACCGACTTCGCGTCATGGATCACCACGGGAACGTGCCCGGCGGTCAACAAGTCGGTCGCCGGTCAGGTCTCCTTCAACTTCGGCACTCTCGGAACGAGCACGAACACGTGTACGTTCACGGTGCTCCCGCCGGAGTACACGACGTTGAACAGTGCGACGGCGACGATCACGCCGACGCTCTCGAGCAGCAACTCCACGTCATCCACCGCTACGCCCGCGACCCTCACCGCGACGGCAGGGCACAACGACAGCATCGCGAACTCGGCCCCTGGGAAGGCCATCTCGGGAAGCCCGTTCGAGTACGCAATCACCTTCGACTGCGGTCTGAACCCCAAGGCCTACAGCGGCGATCTCGGCCTCTCCAACCTCGTGATCACGTCGACGCTTCCCGCGAACTTCGACTACCAGTCGTTCCGGCTCAGCGCCGCCGTGCCGGGAACGGTCTCGTACGACCCGACTACCCGGGTTCTCACCTACACGGACACGACCGGCAAGTCCTGCGCCAATCCGCCCCTGAACGTCTCGAACCTCTTCACGATCTTCGTCGCGGGCAAGGCGTCGACGAACGGCACTCCCGACGCCGTCGGAACCCAGGTCTGCAACTCCGCCTCGGCCACCTGGACGTACATCGACGGAGTTCCCGGCTCTGGAACGACGACCCCGGCCTGCTCGACGGTTATCGACCTCGCCACCACGATCACCAAGGCCACGGCCACGCCGGGCGACCTGGGCAACCTGGGCCAGTTCCCCGCGGCCGATGGCGGGGCGATCGCGCCATACACCTACCCAGGCGACTGGGACGGATCGGGAGCAGGCGTCTATTACGACCTCAGCCCGTCGACGGTCCCCGCGGCGGCGAACGCGGGCATCGCCTATGACATCGACGACCCGATGCCCTGCCTCACCAACGTCTCGAACAAGAACTACACCTCGAATGCCCCCGGAACGACCTGCTCGGCCCCGGCGTTCATCCCGACCCTGGTCCAGCCCAACGGCTTCACACCGACGGCGGCCGACACGATCACCCTGACGTACACGGACGGAACCACCGGTACTGTCGCCTACTCGACGGCGAAGGCCGGCTGGGTCATCCCGACCTCACCCGCCGTCTCCGAGGTCGACATCCCCGCACTGGCAGACGAAGGCAGCAACTCGGCGACCACCTTGCGGTTCCGGATGTTCGGCTATGCGGCCACCTCGGTGCCGACGGCAGCGGTGCTGACCAACAAGGTCGTGTCGACCCCGTACTCGGCCGGTGACACGACGTCGCCGCTGCTCGCCGCCCAGACCGCTTCGTCCCGGCTGCTCGTCGTGGCGCCGCCCGCGAACGATGCGGCGTTCGTCTACCCGGGTGTGACGATGACTCAGGTGGGCACGACATGTGCCGCCAACGTGAACCTCAACAGCGGGACCAACGGTGCGTACAGTGCGCGGATCGAGGTTCCGACCGCACCGTCGCAGGCGATCTACATCGACTATCTGGCGCCCGTCGGTGCGACGGCGGTGAACGCCGCGACGACCTCCTTCCAACTCAAGACGCTGAACGCCAACGGCGCCGGCGGATCGACTTTCAACTCACCGACGGTGACCCCGACGGTCACTCCGAACTACAAAGGCACCGGCCGCACGCTCGTTCGCTGGACCATTCCCGCGGGAGTCGCGACGGCGGCCGGCTACTACAACATCCGATCCACGAACTTCGTCGCGCTGACGCTCGAAGCCGGATGCGCCGGCACGTACTCCAGCGACATCACGATCGGGTACGGCGCTCCGATCGCGCAGTGCTTCTTCGACAACTACACGAGCGCGCACATCCAGCCCGCGCCGATGGACCCGACCGCAGACACGGATCTTCAGGCCAACGGTTCACCGATCGCCGGCAACTACTGCGGCTTCTCGACGAGCATCAACGTTGCCCCGATCAAGCCTGGATTCACCGTCGACAAGAAGGTGCAGGGCAACCTCGACCCGACGCCGATCGGAAGCGGCGGCACGGGACACGTGAGCGTCACAGGCGGAACAGCGACCTACACGCTCACCTTCACCAACACGGGGCAGTCGACGCTGAGCGATCCGGTCATGTACGACCTCCTTCCTCGTGTCGGCGACACCAAGGCGAGCTCCACCGCAGCACGTGGCTCACAGTTCCCCGTCGCGTTGACCGGGGTCGGCGCCCTCCCGGCCGGCCTTGCCATCGCCTATTCGCAGGCGACCAACCCCTGCCGGCCCGAGGTTCTGACGCCCAACGCCGGATGCGTGGATGACTGGTCGACGACGCCACCGTCGCCGCTCTCCAAGGCGACGGCGCTTCGCTTCACCTACAGCGGTCGCGTGCTCGTGTCGGCGGGCTTCACTGCGACCTACACCGTGAGCACTCCGGCGACCGCAGCGGGCAACACCGCCTGGAACAGCGTCGGCACGAACGTCACCTCCGGCACGGCGCTGCTGGGCGCCGCGGAGTCGTCGCTCACCGGCCTGCAGGCGCAGAGCGCCCAGCCCGCGATCACGAAGACGGCTAGCCGCTCGACGGTCGACGCCGTCGGGCAGTCGATCGTGTACACCTTCACGGTCACGAACAACACGGCTGTGCCCCTCGCCAACGTGAAGGTCACGGATGCCCTGGTCGACTCGGCCGCCTCGAGCACGACCCCCAACCCGACGTGCTCGGCGCTCACGTCGCCGGCAGGCACCTGTTCTGGAGCGACTACGACGCTGGCTCCCGGCCAGTCGGCGACCTTCACGGCGACCTACGTCACCACCCAGGATGACCTCGACCACGGCAGCATCGCCGACCAGGCGACGGCGACTGCGACGCCTCCGACGGGCCCCGCACTCAGCAACAGCACCGGAGTGGTCACCGTCACGGCGACGCAGAACGCCGCGCTGACGCTGTCGAAGTCGGCAACGCCCGACACGGTCAAGGCCGTCGGCGACAACATCGACTACACCTTCGCGGTGACCAACTCGGGCAACGTCACACTGACCGGGCTGGGGATCGACGAGAAGTCGTTCAGCGGCAGCGGATCCCTCTCGACGATCACCTGCCCGCCCGACGCACTGGCGCCAGGCACTTCGGTCGACTGCACCGCGAGCTATCCCGTGACCCAGGCCGACCTGAACGCCGGCTCGATCGTGAACACGGCCGCGGCGACCGCCCAGAGTCCGTCGGGTACTACGGCGACTTCGCCGGATTCCACCGCGACGGTGACCGTCGACCAGACCGCCGGTCTGTCCCTGGTGAAG
>JBQCJQ010000414.1:0-5845 GCA_051952615.1 Humibacter sp. | reverse complement strand
GGCGTAGCGCGTATCGGGCTACCCCGCGGCGAAGATCTCGTCCAGCTGTCGCGCCGCCATCATCACCCTGCTCGCGGCGCGGTCGAGCGCGTCGGCGTGCAGCCGGCCGGACGGCCCAGAGATGGAGACGGCCATCGGGGCAGGACCGTGGAAGGCTGCGGCGACGCATCGCACGCCGAGTTCCATCTCCTCGTCATCCATCGCGTATCCGCGGGTGCGGATGACGGCGAGCTCGGCGAGGAACGCTTCGGGGTCGACGATGGTCTTCGCTGTGGCAGGCGGCATGCCCTGACGCTCGAGGCTGTCGCGCACGGCGCCATCGTCGAGACCGGCGAGGATCGCCTTGCCCACCCCGGTCGAGTGCAGCGGCACCCGACTGCCCACCTCGGTGAACATGCGCATGGCGAGCGGGCCGGGCACGTGCGCCACGTATTCCACCCGCGCGCCGCTCAGCATCGCGAGGTTCGCCGACTCCTCGACAGACCGTGCGAGGTCCACCAGCACCGGGCGCGCGCGTTGCCCCAGCACCGTGTTGGCCGCCGCGCCCAGGGCGACGAGTCGCACGCCGAGCCCGTAGCGACGATCGCCGAGCTGCTGCGCGAGACCGATCGACACCAGGGTGCGCACCAGACGGTGCACCGTTCCCCCGGGCAGCTCGAGGCGCTCGGCGAGCTCGTTGACACCGAGGGGGCCGGCTTGGCGAAGCTGCTCGAGCACCTGCGCGGCGCGAACGATCGACTGAACATCCCCGCTCATGAGGAGCCCCCTTCCGCAGCGGCACCGAAGTCGACGTGGTCAGCTCACGTGCTACGCTCGGCCCGCATAACGGAACCATCATTCCATAAGATGGAATTGCCGTGTGGAATGATGGGGGTCGGGTCGCCGGCCGGGAAGCATCGGATGCCCGCCGAAAAGGGATGGAACGATCATGACACTCACCCAGGGAACGAGCACGTCCTACCGCGAGGGCGAGGGCGTCATCGCGTCGCGGCCGCTTCGCCGCCGCCACCTCTTCGGCCCCGGACCGACCGAGGCATACCCCGAGGCATCCCTCGCACTCAGCCAACCGCTCCTCGGGCACCTCGACCCGCTCTTCATCGAGCTGCTGGATGACACCTGCGACGCACTCCGCCGGGTGTGGGGGACCGAGAACGCACGCACGCTGCCGCTGAGCGGCACGGGCTCCATCGGCATGGAGGCGGCCTTCGTCAATTCCGTGAATCCCGGCGATCCCGTGGTGGTGGCGGTCAACGGGCTGTTCGGCGAGCGCATGTGCGAGGTCGCGCGACGCACCGGCGCCGAGGTCGTTCGCGTCGACCACGAGTGGGGACAACCCGTCGACGTGCAGCGCGTGCTCGACGCTCATCCCGCACCGAAGGTGATCGCGGCGGTGCACGCCGAGACGTCGACCGGCGTGCTGTCCGACCTCGCGCCGCTCGGCGCCGGCAAGGGCGACGCGCTCCTCATCGTCGACGCGGTCACGTCGCTCGGCGGTGTCGAGGTCGCGGCGGATGACCGGGGCGTCGACATCGGCTACAGCGGAACGCAGAAGTGCCTCGGCGTACCTCCGGGGCTCGCGCCGTTCACGATGTCCGACGCCGCGTTCGAGCGTCGCGTCGTCGATCCTCGCTCCTGGTACCTCGACGTCGGGCTGCTCGGCGGATACGTCGGTGCGGCATCCGGAGCCGCGAGGACCTACCACCACACGGCACCGATCGCGATGGTGATGTCGCTGCACGCGGCACTCGAACGGATTCTCGCCGAAGGGCTGCCGACCGTGTGGCGCCGTCAAGAGCTGGCCGGGGCTCAGCTTCGCGATGGGCTCGAGGGCCTCGGCCTCGAGCTCTTCGCGGCCGAGGGGTTCAGGCTGCCCAGCCTGACGACGGTGCGCGTTCCGGACGGCGTGAGCTCCAAATCGGTCAGGGGCTACCTTCTCGACAAGTACGACATCGAGATCGGCGCAGGCGTCGGCCGGTTCGCCGATTCGGTCTGGCGCATCGGGCTGATGGGTCCGAACGCTTCGCCGGACTCCGTCGCGCTCATCCTCTCGGCGCTCGCCGACGCCATCGAACACGCCTGACCGACCGCGGACGCGCGACGGGCAGGACGGACAGGACACCGTGACCGTCATCCTGGTCGAGGGCGAGAGCGACAGGATCGCCATCGAGACGTTCGGCCGCAGGCTCGGGCTCTCGCTCCCTCCCGTCGTCGCCGTCGGGGGTTCGAAGGGTGCACGACGCGGCGCTGAGGAGTTCCCCGGGGAGCGACTCTTGGGGCTCGTGGATGTCGACCAGCGCGCCGACTTCGAGCGGGTGCTCGACAGGGTGTTCGTCTGCGACCCCGACCTGGAGGGCGAGCTGATCCGCTCGCTCGGTGTTCCGGCGGTCGAGGCCGTGATCGCCGGCCAGCGAGAGCTCGAGTCCTTTCGCCGCATGCAGCATCAGCCGGCGCAGCGCGACCGCCCGGTCGAGGCCCAGCTCGCCCGTTTCTTCGGCGGCCGGAGCGGCAACAAGGCCCGCTACGCGGGACTCCTGGCCGAGGCGATGCCACTCGGCGCGGTCCCGACGCCCATCCGCAACCTGCTGGATGCTGCAAGCGAGTGAGCGAGGGCTCCACAAGGCGGCGGCTCTGCCGGCGCCGAACGCCCCCATGCACCCACCCAACCGCGGCGCGCCGGGCGGGGACCGGCGCGCAAGACAGCGCCGCCCGGCGCGCGAGTTAGAACAACGGCCAAGGCATCGCGGGCATCTCGCCGCTGGGGGCGGGGAAGCGTCGGCGGGCGAGGATCCTGTCGCAGCGGGCGGCGAGGGCGTCGAGTTCTTCCGCGTCGAGCAGTTCGGCGAGTGCCGCTCCGAGCTCTCCGTCGAGGCCTGCCCGCACGCGGCGGATGCCGTCGAGTTCGTCATCCACGAGCGCGTCGCCTTCCCAGCCCCACAGCACGGTGCGGAGTTTGTGCTCGGCGTGGAACGTCAGGCCGTGGTCGACTCCGAAGCGGTGGCCGTCTGGCATGGCGAGGATGTGTCCGCCTTTGCGGTCGGCGTTGTTCACGATCACGTCGAACACGGCCATGTGCCGCAGGGTCGCACTGTCTTCGTGGATGAGCGCGACGGCTCGTTCGTCCTCGTCGATGCCCTCAAACACGAGTCGCCATCCGTCGTCGGGTACGGCGTCGGCGAGGACGACGTCGACGGCATCCTGATCGGGGTCGATCTGCTGCCAGAGTTGCACCATGCCCGGGCCGAACGGTCCGTCGCGCAGCCAGGTGCGGGGCACGATGTTCCAGCCGATCGCCTGCGAGACGAGGTATGCGGCGACCTCACGGTCGGCGAGGTCGCCGTCGGGGAAGTCCCAGAGCGGGCGCTCCCCCGCTGATGGCTTGTAGACGACCTGAACACCGTCGATGCTGGCGAGGAAGGTCTCGTTCGATGCCACGGTGATGCGGCCGAGCAGTTGAAGGTCGCCGGTGTCGAGCCCAGCCGACCCGGCATTCAGGCCGGAGGCGGTCACGGCTCGTCGGAGAACGTGCACACGTGGCCGTCTGGGTCCATCGGCCGGCCGCAGAGCGGGCACGACGGACGCCCGGCGGCGACGATCACGCGGGTGGCGTGCACGAATGCGCGGGCGGTGCCGACGGGCATCCGCACCTGCATCGCCTCTTCGGGTTCGAGCTCTGAGACGTCGACCGACTCGAGGTCGATGTCGTCGTCCAGTTCCGGGAAGGACGAGGCCTGCACGATCACCTGCGCCGTCGAGGGGTCCCATCCCACTCCGAGCACTCCCGTGCGGAACTGCTCGTCGACGGGTTCCAGCGGTGCGGTGTCGACCAGCTCGGGAATCGCTTCGGCGGGGATGCCGAGCGGGTTGCCATCCTCGGCCATCAGCTCGTCGAGGATCTGCTCGATCTTCTCGGCGAGCGCCGCCGACTGCTCCTTCTCGAGCCGCACGCTGATCAGCCCGCGGCCTTCGCGGGCCTGCAGGTAGAACGTGCGCGATCCTGGATGACCGATGGTGCCGACGATGACGCGGTCTGGCCAGTCGAATCCGTGGACGACCGTTGGCATGGCCCCATCTTAAGAGGCGGGGCCCGCTCTCGTGACCCTGAGGTCAGTGGCCGTCCGAGCCGCCGCCCACCGGAGCGTCGGTTCTCGGCGTGTTCGCTCGCAGCCAGGAGAGGTCGCCGGCGTCGGTGTTGGTCACGACCACCTCGGGATGACCGTCGCCGTATCGAACGATCGAGACGGATGCCGGACCCACAGTGATGCGCTGGAACAGGTCCAGATGCATGCCGAGCGCGTCGGCCAGGATCGACTTGATGGGGTCGCCGTGGCTCACCGCGGCCCACACCGCGCCCGGCCCGTACTGCGACACGAACGCCTCGTCGTGGCGTCGGATGGCGGCGACCGCACGCGCCTGCATGCCCGCCATGGACTCACCGCCGGGGAAGACGACGGAGGCGGGGTTGCGCAGCACCTGCGCCCAGAGCGGCTCCCGTGCGAGCTCGCTCAGCGGCCGCCCCTGCCACTCTCCGTAGTCGCATTCGGTGATGCCGCGCTCGATGCGCAAGCCCGGCCTGTCGTGCTGCCGATCGAGGATGGCGCGGGATGTCTCACGACACCGCTCCAGGGGGCTCGACACCACACCGACGAGCGGCACGACCGCGAGTCGCTCGGCCATCCGCTCGGCCTGACCTCGCCCGGTCTTGTCGAGGGCGACTCCCGCGGTTCGGCCTGCGAGGATGCCGCGCGCATTGGCAGCGGTGCGCCCGTGCCGAACGAGAATCACCGTGCCCATGCAGGCAAGCGTATGGGATGCCCGCCCTGCAGTCCGGGTCAGGACCTGGCGCCTCCTCTGTCCCCCATAGGCTGGTCGCGAGCGGCGCGGCATCGAGGCACTCCGACCCGACGGCCGGGCGCATGGCGGGAGGCGCACGTGTTCGGATTCGCCGACTGGCTGGTCGGGCTGGCAGCCCAGCAGCCGCGGCAGTTCCGCCGGATCACGCGCATCCGCAAGCAGGTCTATACCTCGATCGCCCGCTTGGATGCCGAGCTGATCGCCTCCCCTGAACCGATCCCCTTCGTCGAACTCGACCGCGACGCGTTCGTGCCCGTTCGGCCGGGAGCTGTGTGGGGACGCACGGGCGACTGCGCGTGGCTGCACGTGCACGGCACCGTGCCGCCCCGGACTGCGGCGGAGGAGGACGAGGCCGTCATCCTGCTCGGCATCGGCGGCGAAGGACTCGTCTACTCGGCCGAGGGCGAGGTGCTCGACGCGGTCAGCACCGTGTTCCAGCAGGGCGATCTGCCGCACAGCGGGGGCAGATTCCGTCCCGTCCGCGGTGTCGACACCAGCGGCGGAACCGTCGACTTCTATGCGGACCTCGGATACAATGGTTGGCTGCTCTACCCGATCGGTCGCGGCCGGTACCACGGCGCGATGCTCGCCAGGCGCGACCCGATCGCCTACGGCCTCTATTACGACTACGTGACCCTCGTGGTGCTCGCGGGAGCGACCGAGGATGCCGGGCTCCGAGCCGAGCTGCGAGCCGCCCTCGACCGGGCATGGCGCCGTTTCGCCGCAGGCGACATCGCGGACGCCCGCGCCGAGCTTGCGCCTCTCCTTGCCGCGGAATCGACGGACGACTTCGTCTACAGCGCGGTCGGCCATGGCCACCTCGACATGGCGTGGCTGTGGCCGTGGCGGGAGACGCGACGCAAGGCGGCCCGCACCTATGCGAGGGCGCTGGGCAACCTCGCTGAGCGACCCGGATACGTGTACGGCACGAGCCAGCCCCAGCAGCTGCAGTGGATGAGGGACGAGCATCCTGCACTCTTCGAACGGCTGAAGC
>JBQCJQ010000413.1:0-3024 GCA_051952615.1 Humibacter sp. | reverse complement strand
GAACCTGAGCCGCGGGCGGCGGCGGAAGTCTTCGGCCCACGCATCGAGTTGGCGCGTGCCTTCACCGATGCGTTGGTGCGCGAGGGCGAGGAGCGTGGGCTGATCGGTCCCCTGGAGCCGCCGCGGCTGTGGACGCGCCACATCATCAACTGCGCCCTCGTGGCTCCGGTGCTCGTTCCGGGAACCGTCGGCGACATCGGCAGCGGTGCCGGGCTACCGGGCCTCGTGCTCGCGATCGCGCGTCCTGATGTGAGATTCGTGCTGATAGAGCCGATGGAGCGCCGTGTGGCATGGCTTCTGGAGCAGGTGGATGCACTCGGGTTGGACAACGTCGAGGTCATCCGCTCCCGCGCCGAGGACCTGAAGCTCCCCCAGCGCCTTGACCAGGTGACGGCGCGTGCCGTGAGTGCATTCCGCAAGCTCGCTCCGATCGCTGCGCCGCTCGTGCGCGACGGTGGCGAGCTGGTGTTGATGAAGGGCGCCAACGCGCAGGCCGAGGTCGATGCGGCAGCCAAGGAGATCCGTCGACTTCGGCTCACGGATGTTCGTGTGGAAGTGCTCGGCGAGGGCGTCGTCGACGAGGTCACCAGGATCATCCGGGCTACAGTGAGATAGCCCGTTCGGATGCCCGGCCCGTACCGCCAGCGGGGCAGAAAGTCAGCAAGTTTCACGTGAAACATCCCGAAACCGAGGACACGGAGGTGCGCGCGCCGTTGGACATGTCGACCCCCCTTGCCAGCGAGATCCTTGACCTCAACCGCCGCCGCCAGGCCCTCGAAGAGACCACCCTGCCGCTGCCGGCACGCACTCGGGTCTTCACGGTCTCGAATCAGAAGGGTGGCGTCGGCAAGACGACCACGGTGGTGAATCTCGCCGCAGCTCTCGCGCGTTCCGGCGCGCGCGTTCTTGTGATCGATCTCGACCCTCAGGGCAACGCATCGACGGCCCTTGGTGTCGAGCATCGTGAGGGAACACCGAGCGTCTACGACGTGATCGTGAACGACACCGAGATGGCCGAGGTGGTGCAGAGTTCGCCGGATCAGAACGATCTGTTCTGCGTTCCGGCCACGATCGACCTCGCAGGCGCCGAAATCGAGCTGGTCTCGATGGTGGCGAGGGAGCAGCGGCTTGCGCGTGCGCTTCGAACGTACCTCGATGAGATTCCCGAGGGCATCGACTACGTGCTCATCGATTGTCCGCCGTCGCTCGGACTGCTCACGATCAACGCCTTCGTCGCAGCGACCGAGGTGCTCATCCCGATCCAGTGCGAGTACTACGCGCTCGAGGGTTTGAGCCAGCTGCTCAAGAACATCTCGCTCATCGAGAAGCACCTCAACCCCAAGCTGAAGGTATCGACCATCCTGCTGACGATGTTCGACTCGCGCACCAACCTTGCGCACCAGGTTGCCGAAGAGGTCAGGCAGCACTTCCCGAAG
Source organism: Humibacter sp. (assembly GCA_051952615.1). Taxonomy (GTDB): domain Bacteria; phylum Actinomycetota; class Actinomycetes; order Actinomycetales; family Microbacteriaceae; genus Humibacter. The sequence goes on along the minus strand of JBQCJQ010000413.1, from coordinate 1,588 downwards.
GAGGTGCTCGAGACGATAATCCCCAGGTCCGTTCGCATCTCCGAGGCACCGAGTTACGGGCAGAGCGTGATCAGCTACGACACGTCGTCGCCCGGTGCGCTCTCCTATCTCGAGGCGGCGGCGGAGATCGCGAGACGCGGAGTTCCGCGCTGACGATCGGTGTGCTGAACCGAACACGACGTTGACAGCGCCGCGCTCGCGCGGAAGACGAGAAAGGCCACCATGGCAGCGAAGCGCACCGGTCTGGGACGAGGGATCGGCGCCCTGATCCCCACGACCGACACCGAGGGACAGCGACCGGTCGACGTGTTCTTCTCCGAGGAGAGGACGACCCCCACCGAGGCCGACGTGCTGGTGTCGGTGCCGGGAGCTCGTCTTGCGAGCCTCTCCCCCGACGACATCGTGCCCAATGCGCAGCAACCCCGCACCGAGTTCGATGCGGAGGCGATGGAGGAGCTCGTTGCGAGCATCCGTGAGGTAGGCGTCCTGCAGCCCGTCGTCGTGCGACCCCTCACCGGGCAGCCCGGCAAGTACGAGCTGATCATGGGTGAGCGACGGCTTCGCGCCACGAAGACGCTCGGGCTGGATGCGATCCCGGCCGTGGTGAAGGACACCGCCGACGAGGACATGTTGCGGGATGCCCTGCTCGAGAACCTGCACCGATCGCAGTTGAACCCGCTCGAAGAGGCGTCGGCATACCAGCAGCTTCTGGCGGACTTCGGGATCACGCAGGAGGAGCTCGCGACCCGCATCGGACGATCGCGTCCGCAGATCACCAACACGATTCGTCTCCTGAGACTGCCTGCGCCGGTGCAGCAGCGCGTTGCAGCCGGTGTGCTGAGCGCTGGGCATGCCCGCGCGATCCTCGCGGCCGGGGATGCCGGCGCGATGCAGAAGCTCGCGGACAAGATCATCAACGAGGATCTTTCGGTGCGCTCGGCCGAGGCGCTGGTGAGCGCCAAGCCCAAGGAGATCAAGCCGCGCCCCGCCGCCGGCAAGCGTCAGGGCCACCTCGACGAGATCGCGGGCCGGCTCGGGGACCTTCTGAACACCCGGGTGAAGGTGGCGCTCGGCGCGCGCAAGGGCCAGATCACGATCGAGTTCGCGTCCGTACAAGATCTCAACCGCATTCTGCAGGAGCTCGGCGAGGATCCCTTCGCGGGCTGACGCAGAAAGGCCGGCCCGATTCTGACGATCGTGCTGGTCGTGCCAGTCTGGGGAGATGTCCACACTTCGAGACAAGCTGAGAGCCCTCCCGTCCGTGGTCGGCGTCGCACCGCCGTTTGTTCTCGAGACCGCTCCGACGAACCCCGGCGAACTCGTCGTCGACTGGCTGCTCACCGCGATCGACACGGGAGTGCCTGAGCCGCACGCCGCGACACTGTCGACCGTTGATGAAAACGGGCAGCCGGATGCACGCGTGCTCATCGTGAAGAACATCACCGAGCACGGCGCATTCGAGGTCGCCACGTCCGTGTCCTCCCCCAAGGCTCGCCAGCTCGCTACGAATCCCCGGTGCGCCCTCTCGTTCTACTGGACGCCATTGGCCCGGGCCATCCGGATCAGGGGCACCGCGGTGCGCGCGGAC
>JBQCJQ010000412.1:0-2857 GCA_051952615.1 Humibacter sp. | reverse complement strand
ACGCAGCAGGTTCGCAGGTCGGCGACGGTGCGACATCCGCCCGTCCCTTGATCGTCGGTGTCGTCACCGACGTGCCCGAGGTCGTCATCACCGAATCGGCTGCACTGGCACGCGATCTTCGAGCGCCGCTGGTGTTCGTCAGCGTCGAGCCGCTGCGCTATTCGATCAGCACGCTGCCCGACGGGTCGGTTCTCTCCATGCCGCTCGACCCGGACGTCGCCGACACCCAGGAGGAGTCGTTCGACCCGGATCTCGCCGGGCGACTGCGCCGGCTGGTCGCCGATCCGTTCGAGGTCGTCGCACGTGCGGGCGACCCCGCGATCGAACTCGGCCGGATCGCCGACGAGCGCAATGCTCGCGCCATCGCCGTCGGCACCCGCAAGCCCGGGTTCCGAGCCAGCCTCGAGGAGTTCCTCGCCGGATCGATCGGGGTGAGCCTCGCGCACAACCAGGCGCGGCCCGTGATCGTCATCCCGGTCGGCCACACCGTCGACGGCCACGACCCGGCCCGTCGGGGTGACGCCGCCGGCGCTTGATGAGCCAGCTCCCCCTGCACCTGCGGCCGGGTGCCATCGCACTCGTCTTCGTGGGCGGCGCGGTCGGCACCCTCGCTCGATACCTTCTCGCCCTCGTGCTTCCGCCCGTCGGCGGCCTGCCGATCGCCACGCTGCTCGTCAACGTCGTCGGCGCCTTTCTGCTCGGCGTACTGCTCGGCGGCATCGCCAAACGCGGTGCCGAATCCCGCCGCGGTCGCACTCTCCGCCTGCTGATCGGCACGGGGGTGATGGGGGGCTTCACGACGTACAGCACCCTCGCCGTCGAGACCGCCCAGCTGATCGGTGGAGGGAACGGATGGCTGGGCGCGGGCTATGCGCTCGGCACCCTCGTCATCGGCCTCGGCGCCTCACTGCTGGGCATCGCCGCCGGCGCCGCCCTGGTCAGGCCCCGCGCCGTACCCGGTGAGGACCTCGGATGAGCGCGATCGGGATCGCCGCGCTCGTCGCGGTGAGCGGCGGGGTGGGAGCCGTCGCCCGCTTCGTTCTCGATGGCACGGTGCGCACTCGGCTGCGCTGGGTCGTGCCCGCGGGCACCATGATCATCAACGTCAGCGGGTCGCTGCTGCTCGGCGTGCTGACCGGCATCGTGCTGTTCCATGCCGCGCCGACGGACTGGCGCATCGTGCTCGGCACCGGATTCCTCGGCGGATACACCACGTTCTCCACCGCCAGCTTCGAGACGGCACGGCTGGTGATCGAACGCAAGGGAGTGGCATCCGTTCTGAACAGCTTCGGGATGCTCGTGCTCACGGTGCTCGCTGCCGCTGCCGGGCTTGCGCTCGCATCGCTCTGACGAATCCCAGGCGTGCATATCCATACTGCCCTGCAAGAACATTAGACTCGGGTCATGGCCACCACCCACACCACCCGTCTGCACGACGGACAGGTGCGCCTGCTCACCAAGGTGGCGCGAATGTACCACGAGCGCGGCATCCGACAGGCCGACATCGCAGAAGCCCTCAACATCTCGCAGGCGAAGGTGTCGCGCCTTCTGAAACGGGCGGCCAACCTCGGCATCGTGCGCACGATCGTCACCGTCGCGCCCGGCGTCTACGCGGAGCTCGAGGAGGCGCTCGAGGAACGCTACGGCCTCGCCGAGGCGGTCGTCGTCGACTGCGACCCCGACGCCGACGACGCCGAGCGCATCGGCGCGATCGGCGCGGGCGCCGCGGCGTACCTGGAGTCGACGCTCAGCGGGGCCGACCGCATCGGTGTCTCATCGTGGAGCCAGACGCTGCTGGCCATGACCGACAGGATGCGGCCCTTCACCGCGCGCGGCGCGACCGAGGTGGTGCAGCTGCTCGGCGGCATCGGCTCGCCCGACGTGCAGAGCCACTCGCATCGCCTGCTCGGCGAGCTGGCGCGCATCCTCGGCGCCGAGGCGGTCTACGTGCAGGCACCGGGCATCGTGGCCGGCCGCGACATCCGCGACAGCCTGCTCTCCGACCCCTCGATGCAGGAGGTGTCACGGCACTGGCGCGAGCTCACCATGGCGGTGATGGGCATCGGCAGCATCGAGCCGTCCGACATCCTGGCCGTGAGCGGCAACGCCTTCGCGACGCCCGACAGGGAACGCCTGATCGCAGACGGCGCGGTGGGCGACATCTGCCACCGCATCTTCCGTGCGGACGGTTCCGCCGTCGCCGGCCCGGTGGATGACCGCATCATCGCCATCCCGGTCGACGACCTCCGCCGCGTTCCCCGCAGGGTCGGCATCGCCGGCGGCATGCGCAAACACGAGGCCATCCGGGGCGCGCTTGCCGGTCACTGGGTCAACACGCTCGTGACCGACCTGCAGACCGCTGAGGCACTCGCCCAGGGGTGACCGGGCGGGGCGCGCCTAGAGCGCGTCGATCGCCTCGCGGAGCCGGCGGATGCCGGGCACCAGGCTCGTCAGCACAGGGATGTCGACGTGCGCGGCAGTCGCCGCACTCGCCATCGACGCCTGCGCCAGCACGATCACGTCCGCGTCGGACGCCACGCGCTCGATCGCGCCGGCCACCAGACGATCGTGGGTCTCGCGGTCCCCGTGCGAGACGGCCTCGAACGCACCGTCGATGACCTCGCTGGTGATCACGGGGTCAGCACCCGCGAGCGCGGCACGCTCCGCGATCAGCCTCAGGGTCGGCGCGCATGTCGTCGGCAGCGTCGCGAGCACCGCGATGCGGTGCCCGGTCGCCACCGCCTCGTCCGCCATCGCCTCGTCGATGCGGAGCACGGGGATGCCGAGCTCGCGAGACACGGGCTCCGCGAGCTCGGAGATGGACGAGCACGTCAGCATGACGACGTCCGCGCCCGCG
>JBQCJQ010000411.1:0-5433 GCA_051952615.1 Humibacter sp. | reverse complement strand
TGCTCGACCCCGTCGGCGGCGATCGTTTCACCGACTCGCTGCGGGCGCTCCGCACCGGTGGGGTGCTCGTCGTCATCGGGTTCGTCGGCGGCGACATCCCTCAGCTCAAGGTGAACCGGCTGCTGCTTCGCAACCTCACCGTGACCGGCATCTCGATGGACACCATGGACAAGGAGCACCCGGGAACCCTGCGGTTCGTCGCCGACAACGTCGAGCGGCTGATGGCGGAGGGGCGCATCCGTCCCCATATCGACTCGGTGTTCGACCTGGAGCACACGGCGGATGCCCTGCGTCGGCTCGACTCGGGCGCCACGACCGGCAAGGTTGTCGTGCGGGTCTCCTGACTGCGCGGCGACCCCGGCTACCCCTCGGCGCGGAGGAGCTCGGCGATCTCGTCTCGGAGCACGTTCTTGCGCACCTTGCCGACGGGTGTGCGCGGGAGCTCCGTTCGCACTTCCAGTCGCTCGGGGAGCTTCTGCACGGCGATGCGGTGCTGGCGAAGGAAGTCGGTGAGGTCGTTCAACGTCGGCGTCTCCGCCTCGGGCGCCACGACCACGAACGCACAGGACTTCTCGCCGAGTCGTGCGTCGGGCATGGCGACGACCGCGACGTCGACAACGGCGGGGTGCGTGCCGAGCAGGTCTTCGACCTCGCGGCTGGAGATGTTGAGCCCACCGCGGATGATGATGTCCTTCACCCGGCCGGAGACGCGGACGAAACCGTCGGCATCCGCGATCCCGAGGTCGCCGGAGAGGCTGAAGCCGTCGTCGGTGTAGAGCTTGGCGGTCTCGTAGTCCTCGCCGAGATAGCCCAGCATGTGCGAGGGGCCGCGGTAGCCGACATCCCCTTCCTCGCCGACCGGTACACGCTCGCCCTTGCGGTCGTACACCGCGATCTGAGCGCCGGGCAATGCTTTGCCGTCCGACGTGAGGGAACGCTCGACGGGGTCATCCGGCCCGCACATGGTCGTGGTGAAGTTCTCGCTCCGGCCGTAGAGGCTGAGCACGTCGCAGCCAGGGAAGCGGTCGCGAGCCTCCGCGACCACCGCGCCGGGGATGGGCGCCCCCGCACACACCCAGTAGCGCATCGACGACATGTCGTGCTGGTCCGGGTCGTACGCCTGGAGCACGGTCTGCAGGAACGTCGTCGCCGTGTAGGTCACGGTGCAGCCGTGCTCGGCGATGCGGGCCATGCCCTCCGACGGGTCCCACACCGGCATGAAGTGCGTGCCTCCGCCGATGATGATCGGCATCGCAAGCCCGGTGACGAGCCCGGTGGAGTGCGCGACCGGCGACGGGTTGAAGAACACGTCATCGGATGTCAGTCCCAGTCGCCGCGCCATCGCGATCGAGCTCGCGTAGATGGTGTTGAAGGTGTGCATGCACCCCTTCGGGCGGCTCGTCGTGCCGGAGGTGAACACGATGAGGCAGACGTCGTCCGGCGACGCGGGCGCGCCGAGAGAGCTCTCGACCTCGGCGAGCGGCCCGGATGCGTACAGGTCGTCCAGCGCATGCTCGCGGTCGCCGAGCGCGGCGCCGTCTCCCCTCGCCACGATGATGTCGCGCAGCGCCGGGCGCTCGGCGCGCAGGTCGCGGAACATGCCGAGGTGGTCGAAGCGCCGGAACTCCTGCGGCCCGATGATCGCGACGACATCGGCCTTACGCGCGATGTACGAGACCTCCTCGAACCGGAAGATCGGCATGAGCGGCACGAGAACGGCACCGAGACGCGAGAGGGCGACGACGATCGTGGCGAACTCGGCCCAGTTGGGCATCTGAACCGCCACTCGGTCGCCGCGCTTCACGCCGAGACCTGCCAGTCCGGCCGCGAGCCTCGTCGATCGCTCGGACAGCGTCGCGTAGTCCAGACTCACGTCGCCATCGGTCACGAAGGTGCGGGACGGATGCGCCGCAGCGGTCTCCGCGACGAGTTGGAACAGCACCTTCGGCTGCCAGTCCCCGTCTGCGTAGTAACGATCGATGTCTTCGGCGGTGTGCGGTCCGATGCCCGGGCGTGCGGCATCCTCGGCTAGCGCGGTCTTCGACATGTGCCCTCTCAGAATCGGCGCGAACTGTTGTTCGTTGCACACTCAGCGGCGGTCCGTGTCGGAGGATCCGCCTGCGCCTGGTGGGCAACGGATCGGAGGGGTCGGTCGCTCGCTGCACTGCGACGATCGGCACGTCTTCGGTCAGTTCTAAGCTTATTCCCATGCGTTTGAGCTCCTCGCAGACCGTGTTCCGCCAGCGGGTCGTCGAGGCGTGCGAGGAGCTCGCTGGCACGGAGGAGCAACGGGCGGCTCTCTCCGCCGACGACACCACGGTGAACGCGCCCGCGGCGTACGAGCTGCTGGCGGAACGCGGCCTGCTCGGAATCTCGCTTCCCGCCGAGTACGGCGGTGGCGGAGGAACCTTCGTCGAGGACTGCATCTTCCTGGAGGAGACCGCCCGCCACGGCGTGCCGGTGATGGCATACTCGACGGCGCTCACCGCCGCCCAGTCCTACCTCAAGTTCGGGGATGACCGGCAACGCTCCCTCATCGTCTCGACGATCAGGCGGGGCGGGCTGGAGGCGGTCGCGTTCACGGAGCCCGACGCGGGGAGCGACCTCGCCATGGCATCCACGCGGGCCAGACGCGACGGCGACGAGTGGGTGATCGACGGCCGCAAGACATGGATCTCGTTCGCGAACCTCGCGACGCACATCCTGCTCCTGACCAGGACGGACGCCACGGCCGACCGGCACGACGGCCTCAGCCTGATCATGGTGCCCGCGGATGCGGCAGGCGTCGACGTGCGCCCCATCGCCACCATGGGAGCCCCGATCGCCCACGACATCGAACTCACCGGCGTGCGGGTGCCGCTGAGCAACCTCGTCGGCGTCGAGGGCGAGGCATGGCGGCACCTCGGCAGAGGGCTCGCGGTCGAACGCGTGATCATCGGCGCGATGTGCGTCGGTGCGGCGCAGCGGGCGCTCGACAGGTGCGTCGCATGGGTCACCGGGCGGGTGCAGTTCGGCAAGCCGTTGTCGAAGCAGCAGGCCCTGCGACATCGGCTCGCAGACCTTGCGGCCGAGATCGCCGTCGTGCGCTCGTTCGTCTACGACATCGCCGATCGCATCGACGAGGGCGCCGAGTCGCGGTTGAACGCCGAGGCCTCGATGGCCAAGCTGCGGGGTTCGGAGACGTTCAAGAAGACCACCTCGGAGTGCGTGCAGCTGATGGGCGGCTACGGCTACGGCTCCGCGTGGGGCATGGAGCAGCAGCACAGGATGGCGATGGCGACCACGATCTACGGCGGCGCGAACGAGGTGCAGCGGGAGATCATCTCGCGCAGCCTCGGCCTGTGACGAAGACGGCGTCGGGAAAGCACCGCCAGGAAGGCACGACGAGGAAGGCACGATGAGCGACGAGCCACGATCCCCCTACCGAGCGGACCTGCTGGATGGCCAGCGAGTGCTGATCACGGGCGGCGGAACCGGCCTCGGCAAGGCGACGGCCACCGTGCTGGCATCCCTTGGCGCGCAGGTGCAGCTGTGGGGACGACGTGCCGACGTGCTCGAGGATGCCGTGCGCGACATCGACGCCCAGACCAGGCCGGGCGCCGCGATCAGCGACGCGGTGGACATCCGTCGCACTGACGCGGTCGAAGAAGCACTCGACCGCATCTGGACGGATCACGGACCACTGACCGGGGTGGTGAACAATGCGGCGGCGAACTTCATCGCGCCGACGAAGACCCTCTCGTCGCGCGGGTTCGAGGCCGTCACCTCGACGGTGATGAACGGCGCGTTCCACGTCACGACGGGTGCCGGCAGACGATGGATCGCCGACGGGCTGCCGGGGGCTGTGGTGTCGATGCTCACGACGTGGGTGTGGAGCGGGTCGGCGTACGTCGTGCCGTCCGCCATGGCGAAGGCCGCCGTGCACGCGATGACCATGTCGCTCGCCGTGGAGTGGGCGACGCACGGCATCCGATTGAACGCCGTCGCTCCTGGGCCGGTGCCGACGGACTTCGCGTGGGACGTGCTGGACCCCGGCGACGTCTCCGGCGGGGCGGACGTGATCGGCGCCACCGATCCCCGCGGGGTGCCCGCCGGCCGGCACGGCACGACGTCCGAGGTCGCGAACCTCGTCGCCTTCCTGCTCTCGGATGCCTGCGACTACCTCACGGGAGAGACCATCGCGATGGATGGCGGGCAACGCCTTGCCGGCCCTGGCACCTTTGCGGGGCTACGGGCCCTCTCGGATGACGACTGGGCGGGCATCCGGGCGAAGGCACAGGCAGCCGCTGCCGCCTCGAAGGCGAAGCGCTCCGTCTGATCGGAGGCTAGAGGCCCGCGGCGAGGTGAGCGGCGGCGAGGAACTCGGCGACGAACGATGCGTCCGAGTAATACGGATCGCCGTGGCCGGCGACAGCGCGGCGGCGGTTGTATTCGTAGAGCACGGCGAGCTTCCACTCGGCGAGCGCGAGGTACCAGGCCAGAGACGTGACATCCCGCCCGGACGCGGTGGCGTACCGTTCGACGAGCTCGGCTCTGGTCGGGAAGCCGTCGGCGGACGTCGCCGCGCCGAGCCGCTCGATCGGCGTCGCGGGTTCCCTGCCAGGTTCGGCCCACGCGGCGACGAGGTAGCCGAGGTCGATGAGCGGATCGCCGATGGATGCCAGCTCCCAGTCGAGCACGCCGGTGATGCTTCCCCCGTCGACCAGCACGTTGCCGAGGCGGAAGTCGCTGTGCACGACGGCGGAGCCGGATTCGACCGGCGCGTTGCGTGCGAGCCAGGCGTCGATGGCGGCGAACTCGGGCGGCGGGTCTCCGTTCTCGTCCGCGACCAGCCGGCCGAGCTTGGCGACCTGTCTGGCGTTCGATCCCTCTGGATGTCCGCGAAGCCCCTGAGCGCGCCAGTCCACCTCGTGCAGCCGTGCGAGCGTGTCGGCCAGCGCAAGGCCGAGCCGTCGACGGAGTCCGGCTTGCGGCGGCTCGGTGGTGAACACGCGACCGGACAGATGGGACATCACGAAGAAGTCCACGTCGAACACCTCGCCGGCGGTCCCGGTGGCGAGAACATCCGGCACGGGAACACCGGATCCCGCCAAGGCTGCGAGGAAGGACGCCTCCCGCAGCACGTCGTGCGCCCCGCGCGGGAACGGCGGGAGCGGCGGCCTGCGCACGACGACCCGCCGGTCGCCCGCCGTCACCAGGTACGTCAGGTTCGAGTGGCCGTCACCCACGCGGGATGCCGACAGCGGGGCATCCGCCTCGACCAGGCCGCGCTCGGCGAGGAAGGCGCCGAGCCTCGCCAGCGACGCCTCGGTGATGCCGGTCGGAAGAGCCTCCGTCACGGTTTCGCGCCGACGGAACGTTCCGAGTCTCGACCGAAGGAACGGTCGAAGTAGTCGGATGGCCACTCGCACTCGTACTGGCCGCACGCCTTCT
>JBQCJQ010000410.1:0-3523 GCA_051952615.1 Humibacter sp. | reverse complement strand
GACGTGCTCGCGAAGATCCGCGACGGCAAGGTGCAGGCGGCCGGTGCGGTGATCGGTGCCGTCATGAAGGCCATGAAGGGCCAGGCGGATGCCGCACGCGTGCGTGAACTCGTGTTGGAGCGGGCCGCCACCGCCGGTTGACTCGCGCCACCGCCGGTTGAGCAGCACCCGCGAAGCGGGCGCGTCTCGAAACCCGCTCAGGAGAAAATTCCGATGTGCACAATGTCGGATCCGGGAGCAACGGCACGACGTGTCAGTGAGTGAACGACGAAAGGAACGCTCATGCGATACATGTTGTTGATCTGCACCGACCCGACCGGCGAGCCGGAGGCGTCCGCCGACGTGCCTATCGAGCAGTGGGTGAGCGAGCTCGATGCCTCCGGGGAGCGCACCGACGGAGAGAGGCTGCCGGCAGAGACCGCGAAAGTGGTCCGCAGGCGCGGTGACCGGCTGATCATCACCGACGGCCCGTTCGCCGAGTCCAAGGAGCAGATCGCCGGGTTCGACCTGATCGAGGCCGAGTCGCTCGAACGTGCGCTGGAGATCGCGGCGCGGCATCCGATGGCACGCGCAGGCCTGGTCGAGGTGCGCCAGTTCTACCAGGAGTAGCCGCAGGGCACCTTCCCTCACACCCGCCTGGATTTCGGAGATCTGCCGCGACACGCCGCGGCCCGGCCGCGACGCGCCGTGAGCCTCGGCAGATCTCCGAAATCCGGCCCGGCGGGGATGCCGGTAGGTGGTTGAATGTGGGGATGCGAGCAGACGGCTTCGACGTGCATCCCACGGGTGAAGCCGAACTCGACCCGGAGCTGATGTCGTGTCTGCGCGACGATCTGCTGGCTGCGCATTTCACCGTTGCTCGGCTCGAGTCGCTCTGGGGCGAGGAAGCGGCCGCAGCCCTCTACCGGGGTCAGCGCGCTGCGGCAAGGCGAGCGGCGGCCCCCGGCGTCGAACAGGGCGATCCCGTGGCCGTGCTCGGCATGGCCTTCGTGCTCGGACTGGCCGTTCCGGCACGGGCGATGGCAACCGCTCTGCCGAGGCTCGGACTCGACGGCGCGGAGCGTCTCGGGCTCGTCGGACGACAGGCCGAGAGCCGTGCGGAAGCCGTGCCCGATCCCGACGGCACCACCTCGGGCACGGACGGCGCAGCGTCTGCGACCGACGATGTGGTCGCTCTCGTCGATCTGCGCCCATACGCCTTCGCCGACGACCTCGGCGCAGGGGAGTGGTGGATCGCATCCGATCTCGGCGAGCTGGCGGTCGGCCGTGCGCTTCGCGAAGACCACGTGCTCGGCGTCGGCGGCGCGTCCAACACGCTGAGCGCCATCATGATCCGCGACCACGTGGCAACCGCGCTCGATCTCGGCACCGGGTGCGGCATCCAGGCACTGCACGCCTCCCGCCACGCCGATCGCGTCATCGCCACCGACATCTCCGCCCGTGCGCTGCGCTTCGCGGAGTTCAACGCTCAGCTGAACGGCGTGCACAACGTCGAGTTCCGCCTCGGCGACATGTTCGAGCCGGTCGCGCACGAGCGGTTCGACCGCATCGTCTCGAACCCGCCGTTCGTCATCACGCCACGAGTTGCAGGCGTGCCGGAGTACGAGTACCGCGACGGCGGGCTCACCGGAGACGCGATCGTCCGAGACGTTGTGCACGGCGTGCGCGAGCACCTGAACCCGGGCGGGGTCGCCCAGTTCCTGGGCAACTGGGAGTACCACGGCGACGCCGAGGCGTTCGACCGGGTGCGCGAGTGGCTCGGCGACTCCGACGCTCCCGGTGCCCTCGACGCCTGGGTCGTCGAGCGCGAGCTGCAGGATGCCCCGCAGTACGCCGAGACGTGGATCCGCGACGGCGGCACGCGGCCGGGCACTCCCGAGTTCGAGCGGCTGACGGATGCCTGGCTCGACGACTTCGCCACGCGCGACGTGCGCTACGTGGGCTTCGGCTACGTCACGCTTCGTCGCCCGGACGGCTCGCCCGTCACGCTGCGCCGGTTCGAGTCCGTCGAGTCGAGCGGGGCGCCGGAGGGCGGGCTCGGTCCGCACCTGGCGCGCGGACTGCGTGCCGGCAGGTGGCTGACGTCGACGGATGACGCCGCCCTGCAGCTCTCGACGCTCGTCGTCACCGGTGATGTGACGGAAGAGCGCCACTACTGGCCCGGCGCCGAGGACCCGACCGTGATCGCGCTCGCCCAGGGGGGAGGGTTCGGACGCACGATCTCCGTCGACACCGGCCTCGCGGCGTTCGTCGGCGCCTGCGACGGAGACCTCGCGGTCGGCGTGATCGTCGGCGCGCTGGCCGACCTCCTCGGGGTGAACGCGGTCGAGCTCGCGGCTGACCTGCTACCGCGCGTCCGGGAGCTGGTCTTCGTCGGCATCCTGGAACCCCAGGGCCTCGACGCCGACGCGTGACGGTGGGCGACGCTCGGCCTTCCTAGACTGGACTCATGGCCGATTCAGCATCCGCATCGCAGCGCTCGCGCTCGTCTCGCTCCGCCGGCGCCGTCATTCTCGCGGCGGTGCTCGACGTCGTGCTGGTGCTCGCGTTCGTGCTGATCGGTCGGGGCAGCCACGGGGAGAACGTGATCGGCGGCGCGCTCGTGACCTTCTGGCCGTTCGCCGCCGGACTCGTGATCGGATGGCTCATCAGCCTCGCGTGGCGACGCCCCACCGCGCTGTGGCCGACCGGTGTCGTCGTGTGGGCGTCCACGCTCGTGATCGGCATGCTGCTGCGCGTGGTGAGCGGCCAGGGCATCGCCGTCTCATTCGTCATCGTCGCCGCCGTCGTGCTCGCCGTGTTCCTGATCGGATGGCGCGCCATCGCGCTGCTCGTGACGAGCCTTCGCCGCCGACGTGCCGCGGGGGCGGTTCCCGCCGACGGCGCCAGCCGATAGCCCTCGCGTCGGCGCGGAACGGATGACGGGGATGTCGCGACTGACCGAACCCCTTCGGGCCAGGCTGCAGGAGACGCTCAGCGGGCAGCAGACGGGCGTCCCCGGCTGGATCGGCGAGTTCGAGCACGGCGTCGACGCGGGGTACTTCGGCCCCGGCTCGGCCGTCTGGGCGGTGAACGGTGGCATGTCGACGCTGGTTGCAGGGGTCCGTGCCCTGCTGATGCAGGCGCTTCATCCAGGGGCACTCGCGGGCGTGTACGACTGGTCGCGCTTCAGGGACGACCCGCTCGGGCGCCTGAACGGCACGATCCGCTGGATCTTCACGGTCAGCTACGGCGACACCGCGCAGGCCGGCGCCGGATCGGAGTGGGTGAAACGCCTGCACGAACGAGTCGTCGGCGACTATATCGACGGGCACGGGCGAGCGAGGCGGTATTCGGCCAACGATCCCGACCTGGCCAGATGGGTGCATCTCGCGTTCACCGATGCCTTCCTGTCGACGTACGAGATCTGGGGAGGAGAGGTGCCGGGCGGGTCGGATGCGTACGTCGCCGAGTGGGCGATCGCGGGGGAACTGATGGGCGTGGTCGATCCTCCGCGCACCAGGGCCGAGCTCAAGGCGGCCCT
>JBQCJQ010000409.1:0-3305 GCA_051952615.1 Humibacter sp. | reverse complement strand
GTGCTGGCCAAGACTACGGATGACCCGTTCCTTGCACTCCTCCAGGCCGGCTTCGCTGCGGGCGGCGCCGGCGACGACACGGACGCCTCGGACCTGCCATCCTCACCCTTCAGTGACGGCACCGGCCTCTTCCCGAGCGATGACGCGTTCCTCGCCGAAGCTCTCCACGAGATCTACCCGACCCCGGGCGCGAAGTCCTCGGCAGGCGGCATCGAATGGCGCACGCATCCGCAGCATGGGCTCGCCGAGTTCGCCCCGCCTCTCGACCTTGCACAACGGCTTGACGTGCTCCCCCAGTCGTACTTGCGCGACCGTGGTGTAACGAAGGAGCTCACGCTGGCGGTGCGAGGGCTGGAAGCACACCGCTCACTCACCGATGCGCGCGACAACCCGATGAGCACGTCACTCTGGCCCGAGGCGCACTATCTCGGCCCGCTGCACCCGGTGCTCGACTGGGCGAGTGATCGCACCCTCGCGAAGCTCGGCCGCAACGAGGTATTCGTCGTCCGCGGCGCGGTCGACTTCCCGACCGTGCTGCTCGTTGGCACGCTGTCGAATCGACGCGGGCAGGTCGTGGCGTCGAGCTTCATGACGGCCGAGTTCCCCAACGGGAGCCATCCGTTCGTCACCCCGCACGAGAGCGCGCGCGCCGCGATCGACGCACTCGGCATCGGCACATCGAACCCCGGCCCGGTCGACGACGTTCAACACGTCCAGACCCTCATTCGTCCCGCCGTCGTACACGCGGCCGATCAGCTCCGGCTGGTCGCCAACGAGGCAGCAAAGGCTGTCGAAGCGCGTGTTGAACGTTGGTCGCAGAGGGTCCAACAGTGGGAGCACGAGGCCTCAGCGCTGATCCAACGCGCCGACTTAAAGCGTCGCCGCCTGACAGTCGAAGAAGAGTTGGCCATCGCCGAGTCAATGAAGCCGAACCGACAGCTGGTCCGTCCTCTGCTCGTGGTGATTCCGGAAGAGGAGGGGTGACGCGTGGCGTCAGACGCGATCATCGTCGGAGAAGACTTCGTCAGCGAGCACTACTTCACCACCGAGGCGAAGGGTTCGTTCGATGCCAGGGTAAAGCTCTGCCGCAAGGAGTGGGACGATGCCGGCGATGGCGTCACTTCGCGCCGCGACGCCTTTCTCAAGGCACGCAGTGAACTCATAGCGCTCTTTGCCCTGCTCGGTGAAGAGGATGCCTCGGCGCACGCAACACGCGCGTTCGAGATCCTCTTCTCGGCCCTCGGACTCGACTCGCGTCTTTACCAGCGATCTACGATCGGCCCCGTGCACGCGATCGGCCAGCACGACCTAGATGAACCCGCTCCGCTCGTCGTCATCCAGGGCGCACCGGTCGAGCAGCTTGAATCGCTGCTGCAGAAGGATGCCGCGTCGCTGGCGACCCCATACGAGCCGGAGGGCGAGAAGCTAATCACGTCAGCCTCACGCCTCCTATCAACGCTCTTCGCGGGCGATAACGGACCGGCGTTCGCACTCGTGCTCGCTGGCCGGTGGGCGCTGCTCACCGAGCGCGAGCGCTGGCCGGAGGGTCGCTACCTCGCGATCGATCTGCAGCTCGTCGCCGACCGCAACGACCAGAAGAAGGGCGGCGAGCTTGACCGCGCGCTTGCGTGCCTCGCCGTCGAGTCGCTCATGCCCGACGCTGAGGGCATGACGTGGTGGGCAGCCGCGTTCGATGAGTCGGTGAAGCACACTGTCGGCGTGTCGCAGGACCTCCGCGAGGGCGTGCGACATTCTATCGAGATCATCGCGAACGAGGTCGTTGACCGCCGACGCGAGTTCGGCCTCGAGCCGTTGCCCGCCGAGCAAGCTCAGCCGCTCGCGAAGCAGGCGCTGCGATTCCTGTACCGAATCCTCTTCCTGCTCTTCGCCGAAGCGAGGCCCGAACTGCAGGTGCTCCCGGTGGGCGCTGGCGAGTACGAGGAGGGATACAGTCTCGATCGGCTCCGCGAACTCGTACTTGTGCCGCTCACCACGGAGTCCCACCGCACACACCTCCATGACTCACTTGCGGTGCTGTTCCGGCTGGTTGACCGCGGCAACCACCCGCCGGCAGCGGAACCGGATGAGACGGACGAGGATGCGTCGACCGACGGGGTCGAGCAGGGCCTCACGTTCAACGCCCTGCAGGCCGACCTCTTCCTTCCGAAGGCGGTCGCACTCATCGACGAGGTGAAGCTCGGCGACCGCGCCCTGCAGCGGGTGCTCGAGTACCTGCTGCTCAGCAAGAAGCAGACGGGCAAGGACCGCGGCTTTATCAGCTACTCCGACCTCGGTATCAACCAGCTCGGCGCGGTGTATGAGGGCCTCATGTCCTACACCGGCTTTTTCGCGACGACCGACCTGCACGAGGTCGCGAAGGACGGCGATGCGTCGAAGGGCTCGTGGGTCGTGCCGATCGAGCGTTCGGCGGGCATCGCCGCGAAGGACTTCGTACAGGCCGAAGACCCAATCACCGGCGAAAAGGCCGCCGTCGTGCATAAGACTGGCAGCTTCGTCTACCGCCTCGCCGGCCGGGAGCGCCAGCAGTCGGCGTCGTTCTACACGCCCGAGGTGCTGACTCGGTTCGTCGTGAGCCAGGCACTTGAAGAGCTGCTTGACCAGGACGGCCACATGACCACGGCCGAGGAGATCCTTCACCTCACCGTGTGTGAGCCCGCGCTCGGCTCGGGCGCGTTCGCTATCGAGGCCGTGCGGCAGCTCGCCGACGAGTATCTCCGGCGCCGTGAGGCGGAGCTCGGAGAGAAGGTCGATCCGGAGGACCGCCCGCGCGAGCTACAGAAGGTCAAGGCCTACCTGGCCCTACACCAGGTCTATGGCGTCGACCTCAATGCGACGGCCGTCGAGCTCGCGGAGATTTCACTCTGGCTCGACACTATGGTCGAGGGTCTCGCCGCCCCATGGTTCGGGCTACACCTGAGGCGTGGCAACTCGCTCATCGGCGCGCGCCGTGCAGTCTATTCGCGGAGCCAGGTCGAGAAGAAGACCTGGCTGACGGATGTCCCACGCGACATACCCATATCTGACCTCGCCAAGGACATCGAACTCGGACGTCCCGCGCAGGGCACCGCGGGCGCAATCCACCACTTCCTGCTCCCCGCTGCCGGCTGGGGCGCGGCAGTCAATGCCAAGGAGGCGAAGGAGCTCGCACCCGAAGCGCTGGCCGCGCTCAAGAAGTGGTGCAGCACGATTAAGGCGAAGCCCACCAAAGCACAGCTCGACGCCCTCGTGAGCCTTTCGTACCGTGTCGAATCCCTCTGGCAGCTTGTACTCCGCCGCCTCCGTAT
>JBQCJQ010000408.1:0-3081 GCA_051952615.1 Humibacter sp. | reverse complement strand
TCAGCGGTGAGACGCCCAGCGAGGCTGAGCGCATCTCGGCTGCCGTGAAGATCGCGGTCAAGGCCGAGGAGGTGGGCCTCGACGTCTTCGCGATCGGCGAGCATCACAACCCGCCGTTCTTCTCCTCGTCCCCCACCACGCTGCTCGCGCACATCGCCGCGCTCACGAAGCGACTCGTGCTCACCACCTCGACGACGCTGATCACCACGAACGACCCGGTGCGCATCGCCGAGGAGTACGCGATGCTGCAGCACCTCTCGCAGGGCCGCATGGACCTCATGCTCGGCCGCGGCAACACCGCCCCGGTCTACCCGTGGTTCGGCCAGGACATCCGCCAGGGCCTGCCGCTCGCGCTCGAGCACTACAACCTGCTGCACCGCCTGTGGCGCGAAGACGTCGTGGACTGGGAGGGACGCTTCCGCACCCCGCTGCAGGGCTTCACCTCCACCCCGCGGCCGCTGGACGACGTTCCCCCGTTCGTGTGGCACGGGTCGATCCGCACCCCGGAGATCGCCGAGCAGGCCGCGTACTACGGCGACGGCTTCTTCGCGAACCACATCTTCTGGCCGAAGGAGCACACTCAGCGCATGGTGGAGTTCTACCGTCAGCGCTTCGAGCACTATGGGCACGGCAGCGCCAAGCAGGCGATCGTCGGACTCGGCGGGCAGACCTACATCGCGAAGACCTCGCAGGATGCCGCACGCGAGTTCCGGCCCTACTTCAACGAGGCACCGGTCTACGGCCACGGCCCGACCATGGAGGACTTCACCCAGCAGACGCCGCTCACGGTCGGCAGCCCGCAGGAGGTCATCGACAAGACTCTGTCGTTCCACGAGTACGTCGGTGATTACCAGCGCCAGCTCTTCCTGATCGACCACGCCGGGCTGCCGCTCGGCGCCGTGCTCGACCAGCTAGAGCTGCTCGGCGGCGAGGTCGTTCCGGTGCTCCGTGCCGAGCTGGATGCCCGTCGAGACCCCGAGGTCCCGGACGCGCCGACCCACCAGAGCCTCGTGAAGGCGAAGTACGGTGACGCCGAGCCGCGTCAGCCCCGACCCAACGCCAACCGCGGTGACAACGTGACCGGCGGCTCCCCCTACCAGGACACGGCGGACGACGCCGACGAGAGCGCCGACGGCGAGTCCACAGAGGTCGACGCGTGACCGGCGGCGAGAACGAGAATCGGGGTCAGGACGTGAGCACGAGGATGCCCCAGCGCGAGTTCCGGCTCGTGGTGGTGAACGCCGGCATCAGCGACCCGTCGTCGACCAAGCTGCTCGGCGACCGCATCGCCCAGTCGGCACGCGACATCGCCGAGCAGCGCGGAAGCACGGTATCCATGGCGACCGTCGAGCTGCGGGAGCTTCTCCCCGAGCTGTCGGGCGCCCTGGCATCCGGTCTGCTCGGCCCGCGGTTCACGGCCGCGGTCGAGGCGTTGCGGGAGGCCGATGGTGTGATCGCCAGCACGCCCGTCTACAAGGCGGGGCCGAGCGGGCTGTTCAGCTCGTTCTTCCAGGTGCTCGACAACGATCTGCTGATCGCCAAGCCGGTCGCGCTCGGTGCGACAGCGGGAACCGCGAGGCACGCGCTCGTCGTCGACGAGCAGATGCGGTCGCTGTTCGCCTATCTTCGTGCGCTGACCGTGCCGACGTCGGTGTTCGCGTCGACGGAGGACTGGCAGGACAAGTCCCTCGGCTCTCGCATCGATCGCGCCGCCTTCGAGCTGGTTCTGCTGATGGAGAGCGGGTTCGAGCGCTCGGTGCGCGGAGAGTCGTGGCGCAGGTACCAGCACGAGTACGGCAGCGCGGGCGGATCCGAGCTGTCGATCGACCTGAACAGCGACCTGATGCGGCTCGCGACCGGCGGGTCGCTCGCTCCGGAGAACGCAGGCATCGCCGGCATCGACGAGGACTGAGGGTCGCGGTCAGCGGGTCTCGCGGGAACCGTCACCCGAGCCGGTTAGACTCGCCCGACGATGTCCGTGAAGCTCCAGACTCGTCCGCCTGTGCCGCCTGAATCGGCGGCTCCGACCCGCATCGGCGGGCTGGACGGGCTGCGCGCGCTGGCCGTGCTCGCGGTGATCGGATACCACTTCCTGCCCGCCGCGTTCCCCGGCGGTTTCATCGGCGTCGACGTGTTCTTCGTGATCAGCGGATTCCTGATCACGACGCTTCTGCTCGGCGCGATCCGACGCAAGGAGCCGATGAGGCGCTTCTGGGCGCGGCGCGCGCGGCGGCTGCTTCCCGCTCTCGTGATCGTGGTGATCGTGTGCAGCACGGTCGCCGCGTTGATCGGCGGCGACGTGCTGGTCGGCCTCGGCGCGCAGGTGCTGGGCGCTGTCACGTTCAGCAGCAACTGGGTCGACATCGCACTGGACCAGAGCTATTTCACGTCGACGACGCCCGAGTTGTTCCGCAACCTCTGGTCGCTCGGGGTCGAGGAGCAGTTCTACCTCGTCTGGCCGCTCGTCATGCTGCTCATCGTCGCGGTCCTGCCGCGCGGAGCACGTCCCGTCGCGGCACTCGTGCTCGGTGCCGCGTCTGCGATCGCGATGACGCTGCTGTACGTTCCGGGCTCCGACCCGAGCCGCGTCTACTACGGCACCGACACCCACTTCTTCGGGCTGGCGTTCGGCGCGACTCTCGCTCTCGGGCTGGACGGCCTCTCCCGCTACGATGAATACGGCCGCCCACGCCTCGCCGGGCGGCTCGAGGCTCGCTGGGCACCCACGGTCGGGATCGTCTCGCTTCTCGGACTCGCCGCCTTCGTGGCGCTCGTGCACGACACTGCCGCCTTCCCGTACGAGGGCGGCCTGGTGCTGGCATCCGCCGCCTCGGTCGGCATCGTGTGGTCGGCGACCAGGCACAGGGCGACCATGGGCAGGATCCTCGACACGCCGCCCCTCCGCGCGGTCGGTGTGCGTTCCTACGGCATCTACCTCTGGCACCTGCCGATCTGGGTGCTCCTGGGGCTCGTCTGGCCGCTGTCGCACGATTGGATGACGGCCGCCGGCAAGGTCGTCGTCGCACTCGCGCTCACCGCGGCGGCCGCATGGCTGTCGTACCGGTTCGTCGAGACGCCGAT
>JBQCJQ010000407.1:0-3650 GCA_051952615.1 Humibacter sp. | reverse complement strand
GTCGACATCACGACCACCGGCTCGACGCTGCGCGCCAACCACCTGAAGGTGCTGTCGGACGGCGTCATCCTGGAATCGCAGGCGTGCCTGGTGTCGTCGAATAAGGCTCGCAGCGCCGATGACGAGGCGCTGGTCGCGGAGATCGCCGACGCCTGGGGCGAGCTGCACGTGCTCGTCAACAACGGCGGCGTCTGCCCCTACCGCCACTTCGACGACATCGAGCTCGACGAGTGGGACGCCGTGATGGAGACCAACGTGCGCGGGACGTTCGTGCTCACCCGCTCCGCGCTCCCCCTGCTGCGCGCGGCCGACGGCGACCGCAGCATCGTCAACCTGTCCTCTATCGCCGGCCAGGTGGGCGCGCTGCAGACCGGTATGCACTACGCGGCGAGCAAGGGCGCCCTGCTCGCGCTCACCCGCAGCTTCGCGCGGCACCTCGCGGCCGAGCGGATCCGGGTGAACGCGGTGACGCCGGGCCCGGTCACGAGCGCGATCACCGACCAGCTCAGCGACGACGGCAGGGCGGCGCTGGAGGCGTCCATCCCGCTCGGCCGGTTCGGCACGCCGGAGGACGTGGCGTGGATCATCGCCACGCTCGCCTCCGGGCAGGCCGGCTTCGTGACCGGCGCCACGTACGACGTCAACGGCGGCGTGCGGATCGACTGAGCACCCATCCCGCTTCGAGAGGAAACCATGAGCACGCCCACCGCATCCACCGCGCCCGCCATCCCCGCCCTGTCGGCGCTCGAGACCGTCTCGGCGCAGGTCGCCGCCTTCAACGCGCACGACCTCGAGGCGTTCGTCGCCACCTACGCGGAGGACGCGGTCGTGGTCGGCGTCGCCGCGGAGCCGATCGTCGGCAGGGAGGCGCTGCGCGCGTTCTACGGAGAGCGCCTGACGCACCCGGACCTGCGCTGCGAGATCGACGCGACCACGCTGTTCGGGGACCGCTGGGTGGTCGCGCGCGAGTCGGTCATCCGCGACGGCGTCGCCACCGAGACGATCGCGACGTTCGACGTGCGCGACGGGGTCATCCGGCGGGCGTCGATGCTGAAGGGGTAGCGCTGGTCCGGACCGGTGAACGCACCATCCGGCTCCGACTCGGCGCGGCTGCACGACTGAGCGTGCGTTCACCGGGCGGGAGCGTAGGCAGCCGCGCCTCCGCTCTCGGTGCTGCCGGTTTGACACCTCCGCCTCAGTAGCGGAGAGCATCGCTCGGTTGGATGCGCGCGGCGCGCGCTGCGGCGAGGATTCCGCCAATGGTGCCGACGGCTATGCCGCCGATCACCGCGACCGGCGCCAAGACGGGGTCGAGGACGGGTTGCCAGCGTTGCGCTATCGTCACGACAAGGATCCCGCCGTATCCGAGGACGAGGCCGACGATGCCGCCAACTGCGCCGATCGACATCGATTCAGCGACGACGAGGGAGACGATGTGGAGGCGGCGTGCGCCGATCGCGCGCCGCAGGCCGAACTCCTGCTTTCGTTCTATGACCGCGAGAACCATCGCGTTGGCCAAGCCGGCGATGGCTGCCAGGAGGGCGAGACCGGTGAACCCGAACAGTATGGCCTGCACGTCCGATTCGATCTCACTTCGAAGAGTGCGAGGGTCGGACGGGGCCGAGACGGTCAGTGAGTCCGGAGCATACGGGTTGATGACGAGGGGCGCCTGACGTGCAACCTGCCGGCCTGCTCCCGGTTGCGTCAGAATCAGCGCTGAGGACTTCGAGGGCGGCGACGCCTCCGATGCGTCCGAACGGGACATCAGAATCCCGCCGAGAAGCTCTGGTTGCCGTGGCGAGTCGACGATGAGTCCAGCCACGCCGAACGGTACCTCGTCGATGAAGACAATCGGTTCCGAACTCACGCCGCTGAGAAGCGAACGGTTTGCGAGTGTTTGTCCGACGAGGACCTCGCCTGACTGCACAATGTGCTTGCGCCCCGGACTCCACTCGATCGTCATGCGTCCTGCTCGCGTCACGTGCGGTGTGCCGCTGAAGGCATCGATCGCCAGCGGCGGGCGGGCGCTGCCCGCGCGGAAGCTGGATTCTCCATGGCGTTCGAGCACGGCAGCGCTTTCCACGCCCGCGATCTCACCGAGTCGCTCAGGGATCGAGCCCTGGACATCCGGAGTGAACGAATCACGGTCACCGGGCGACCACTCGACCGTGACATCCCGGCTTGTGTGCTGATCAAAGCGAGCGGTGACTTGCGAGCGGGCCGACGAAGCGATTCCAGCAGTCCCCACGGTGAGCCCGACGCCAACGGCGACCGCGGCGACCAGCCCGGCCACCCGCCCGGGCCTGGAGAGGAGGTTTGCCCAGGCGTCACTGAGCACATCACGAAACCGCAGTCGAGACGGGCGCCCGTCCACCTCTTCGGCGGGTGTCGTATCCACTCGCTCTGTGGGTTTCGGGGCTGGGCGACCCGTATCGGGTGTGGCATCGACAAGAACGCCGTCCCGAAGCGTCACGCGCCTCGTGCCGGAGCTGGCCACCTCAGGCGAGTGTGTGACCAGTACGACGATTCGTCCTCGCGCATGAGTTCGTTTGAGCATGTCTACGACCGCTGCGCTACTGGCGGCGTCGAGGTTTCCTGTCGGCTCGTCGGCGATGACAATGGGTGTTCTGCTCGCGAGCGCGCGCGCGACGGCGACGCGTTGGCGCTCGCCGCCCGAGAGAAGGGTGCTCGGGGTGTTCGCCAGAGCTTCGATGCCGAGCTCCTTCAGAGCGTCGAGTGCGAGCCGGCGGCGGACCTTCTTGTTCACTGCCCTGTACACGAGGCCGAGCTCCACGCTGTCGATCGCCGGCCGCCGTTCCAGCAGATGGAAGTTCTGGAAGACGAACGAGAAAGTGGTGGAGCGCAGTTCGGCCAACTTCCGTCCGGAGAGCTCTCCGACCTCGGCAGGGCCAATCGAGTAGTCACCGGAAGTGGGCCGATCGAGGGCGCCGATGACGTTGAGAAGGGTCGATTTGCCGCCGCCCGACGGTCCCTCGATCGCGAGGAAATCACCATCGTTGATCGTGAGGTCGATGCCGCGCAGGATCGTGACTTCGCGACCACCCGCTCGAACGGTCCTCCGCACCTTCGCAAGCCGCAGGGTGGGCATCAGCCGACCTTCACCAGGTCGCCTGACTGCAATTCCCCCGGTCTCAGTGGAGCAACGGCTGAACGCCCGTCCAGCGAGCCGGTCTCCTGCACCCGCACCTCCGTGAACGAACCGTCGCCCTGTCGCTTGAGGACCCGCGACGTTCCGTCGGCCGATGCGCTGACGGCTCGCGAGGGCACGATGAGTGCCGAGTCCGCGATGACCTTCACCGTGAACTCGGCCAGAACGTCGTCGTGCAACCACGCGGGATCGAAAGGTGCGTCCTGTGAGCTCACGATCTTCACCAACACGTCTGCGGCCGCAGCGTTCTTGGTATCTCCGCCCTGCGTGGGAGATGCCGTGTCCTGAGAGATCGTTGCCACCGTTCCCGGTAGCGATGTGCCCCCGTGATCGATTCTGACCGGTGTTCCCTCAGCCAGTTGACTCGCGGCCGAAACCGCGACTTCTGCGATTGCGACCGCGGCACCGTCCTCGACGGTGAGTGTCGTCTCGCCTGTCACACGAGCGCCGACCTGTGGCACCGCCTGAGCAAACGCCGGAA
>JBQCJQ010000406.1:0-2910 GCA_051952615.1 Humibacter sp. | reverse complement strand
CACTCGGCGATGCACTCTCCGAGATCGCCGCGGTCGAGGGCGTCATGTCGGTGAGCGATCCCCTCGACCCGGCCCAGCCCTACATCTCGCCAGACCTCACCACCGCCGTCGCCACGATCGATGTGGACAGCTCGGTCGACGTCGAGGAGTTCCCGCGCGAGATCGAAGCCGTTGCCGAAGAGTTGCGACATCTGGGAATGACCGCCGAGGTCGGTGGATCTCTCACCTCGGGCGCTCCTGAGATCCTTGGCCCGAGCGAGATCGTCGGCGCGCTCCTGGCCTTCCTTGTGCTGCTGATCACCTACGGCTCGCTCGTGGCCGCCGGCGCGAACATGCTCGGCGCGCTGCTCGGAGTGGGGGTCGGCATCCTCGGCGTGCTCGCCTTCTCGGCCATCACGCCGATCGGATCCCTCACGCCGATTCTCGCCGTGATGCTCGGGCTGGCGGTGGGCATCGACTACTGCCTTTTCATCATCGCGCGATTCCGGTCGGAGCTGCGCGAGGGAGCGACAGTGCAGGATGCCATCGGTCGCGCCGTCGGCACGGCCGGTTCTGCCGTCGTCTTCGCCGGCGCCACCGTGATCATCGCCCTCACGGGCCTCACCGTCGTCGGCATCACTTTCCTCGGCGAGATGGGTCTCGCGGCCGCGTTCGCCGTGATGGTCGCGGTGCTGATGGCACTCACGCTGATCCCGGCACTGCTCAGCCTGATGGGGACACGGGCCCTGTCTCGGCAAGACCGCCGGATCGCGCCGGATGGTGTCGCGCGGGCCTCCGGGCCGCGCGCTCACGGACGAACCGAGAAGGGTCTCCTGGCCCGCTGGGCTCGGACCGTGACGCGTCACCGCGCTCTGAGTCTTCTCGGCGGTGCCGCGCTGCTCGTCCTCATGGCCCTGCCGGTCCTTTCCATGCAGACCTCGCTCAGCACCCCGGGAGGCGAGGATCCGGACTCGACCCAGCGCGCCGCCTACGAACTGGTCGCCGACAAGTTCGGCGATGGCGCCCAGGACCCGCTGGTCGTTCTCGTGCGCGAGGACGACGTCGAGACGGTATTGCCGAAGGTCATCGGGCGGCTGGGCGATCTGGACGACGTCGCGATGGTCATCCCGGTCGGGGTCTCGGCGGACGGCGACACCGCAATGGTCACCGTCATGTCGGAGCATGGGCCGCTCGACGACCGGACGACGCAGCTCGTCCAGAGCATCCGCGATGAGAGTCGTCAGATCGACGGTGCCGAGCTGCTGGTCACGGGCGCAACCGCCATGGGCCTGGACTCCGATGAGCAGCTGCAGTCGGCACTCATCCTGTACATCGCACTGATCGTCGGCCTGTCGCTGCTCCTCATGATCGTGCTGTTCCGGTCCCTCCTCATCCCTGTGGTGGCAACGCTCGGCTTCCTGCTGTCGCTCGGTGCGGGCCTGGGCGCGACGGTGGCGATCTTCCAGTGGGGCTGGCTGGACTTCGCCGTCCCGTCACCGCAGGGCAACGCTCTGCTGAGCCTGCTCCCCATCGTCGTGACGGGAATCCTGTTCGGGCTGGCGATGGACTACCAGGTGTTCCTCGTGTCGCGCATGCAAGAAGCGCACGGGCGAGGCATGTCGCCGCTGGAGGCCATCCGCGCGGGATTCCGGCACTCGGCCGCGGTGGTCGTGGCGGCGGCCGCCATCATGGCGGCGGTGTTCGGCGGCTTCGCGATGAGCCCTTCTTCGCTCGTGGGGTCCATCGCGCTGGCCCTCACCGTCGGGGTGATCGCCGACGCGTTCGTCGTGCGCATGGTGCTCGTGCCCGCGGCCTTGGCACTGCTCGGCCGCGCGGCCTGGTGGATGCCCAGGTGGCTGGACCGCGTCCTGCCGACGATCGATGTCGAGGGCGCCGCGCTGGAGACGAGCACGCACACGCCCGACGCCGCTCGGGTTCCCGTCGCGGAGCCCGTCGGCGCCGGGCGCTGACAGACGTGCCCGGTGACCGCCTCCATGCGGGCGGCCACCGGGCGCCGCAGCCGATGCCGGCGACTGGGACGGGATGGACCACCGATGGGAGAATCGTGCGTATGAGTGCGGCGACACGCATGCCACGGCGCACCGCGGGTCTGGGCAGATGGGAGTTGCTCCTGGATGCGGCCGCCGTGATCGCGGCATCCGTCGAGCTGACGCGGATCATCACGACGGGTTCGTGGATCATGCTGCCCGTGCTGGCACTCGCGGCCACCGCGGTCGCCGTCCGCCGGGTCATGCCTGTGCCCGCCGCCATCGCGGCGATCGTGGCCAGCGGTGCGGTGCTCTTCGAGCCCGCCGCAGCGGTGCCGGTGTGGGTCCTCGCCGAGGTCGTGCTGTTCACCCTGGCGCTGCGCAGCGCCAGGGCGCTCGTGCTCACCGCGGCGGCGTTCCACGGGGCGCTCCTCTACGTCGGCGCCGTCGTCGTGTTCGGCGCCGAGCCGTACGCGCCGATGGCCCTCATCCTTCCGGTCTGGACAGCGGCGGTCGTCGCGACGGGACTCGCGCTTCGCACGAACGATGACTACGTGCGCGCCCTCGAGGAACAGGCGAGGTCGGCGGTGGCCTTCCGCGACAGCGAGGTGCGGCGCCACCTCGGTGAGGAGCGACTGCGCATCGCGCGCGATCTGCACGACTCCGTGGCGCACACCGTGTCGATCGTGTCCGTGCAAGCCGGCGCGGCAGAACGCTATCTCGACCGCGACAGCGAGCGCGCGCGCGAGTCTCTGCGCCAGGTGCGTGCGTCCGCGCGCGAAGTGATCGGAGAGCTGCAGGCCATTCTGTCGGTGCTGCGCGGCCAGGACCCGCTCGATGCCGCTGAGGCGGTCCCCGGCGTCGAGGCTCTCGACGGCCTGCTGTCGACCGCTCGCTCCGCCGGCACGCGGGTGAGCCTGCGTGCTCCGTCACTCACCGGGAT
>JBQCJQ010000405.1:0-7606 GCA_051952615.1 Humibacter sp. | reverse complement strand
GAGCCGGTCGCGCACGAGACGGATGCCAGCGACTGCCCGTTGTCGAGGTTCAACCGCATCGCCGAGGCGGGATGCGCCGGGTCGAAGGCAACCGCTGCGCCGAACTCGTCGACACCGACGCACTTGCCGGCCGTCGCGCATGACACCGAGGTCAGGTTCGCGGGGACTGTGGTGTGGGTGCTGGATGCGCCTGCCGCTCCGGAGCCCTGGCCGTTCTGGCTCTGGCCGTGCCCCTGCCCGTTCTGGCCCTGGCCGTTCTGGCCCTGGCCCTGCGAATTGGACCCGTTGGCGTGCGTCGAGCCGGAGCCCTTCGCGGGGGTGATGCGGTACATCACGGTCTGGGTGGGCGCCACCGTCGCCGAGATCGTCCCTGTCGACGTGGTGGTCGCCCCGCTCCAGAGGTCCTGCACGCTGTAGCTCGAAGCGGAGGGCAGACCGAGGTCGGCTGCCGTGGCAGACATCGTCGCGGCATCCGTCGTGCTCTCGTTGAACATCGTCACGGCGACGTCGCCGTTCTTCAGCTGCCTGGTCATCGTCAGGTGAGTTCCGTCGAAGGTGCCGACGATGTGCGCAGGCGCACCGAGGGCATCCTGGTCGACGGCGATCACGCGCTTGTTGCCGAAGACCGACACCGCGAGGTCGAGCTGGGCCTTGGTCGCCGGTGTGGTGTCAGGGCCGCAGTTGCCGGGGCAGAGGTTGGTCGACATGAGCAGCGGCTCGGCCATCTCGGAGAACATCGACATCTCGGAGCGATCCTCCGCCGGGGTGAGGGAGCCGTTGCCGACCTCCATCGCGTCGGGGTCGACCCAGTGGCCGGGCCCGGTAAGCGACTCATAGGTCTGCGCGTCCGCATTGACGATGCCGACGACGCTGCCGGCCGCATGCTTGCCGGTCGCGGTGAAGTTCGCGTTGGCGTCACCCGTCGGACGGTCGAGGTCGCCGAGAGCGAGACCCCAGGTCTGCGAGCCGACGGTGCCTGCGCCGGCGATGCTCACGGTGATCGGCCGCTTCTGGGCGCGGATCGCGTTCACCAGAGCCGTGTACATCTTGATCTGGGTCTGCTCCTGGTTCGTGTCGTACGCCGGGTTCGTCGAGAACGTCGGCCCGCCGAACCCCTGGTTGCCCGGCGCCGCGTCGACGCCGGTGTATCCGCTCGGCGCGTTGCTCGCCGGCGGCACCAGCGTGTCGCCGCAGCCCCAGTCGAGCTTCACGTAGTCGGCGCCCCACGACGCGAGCGTCGCCGCGTCAGTGCTGTCGAAGCCGTAGCTGCCGGGGATCTCCTCGCAGTTCCAGTTGTTGCCCGCGTCGAGGTACAGGCCGAGCCCCAGCCCGAGGGAGTGCAGGTCGTTTCCGACGAGCGCGAACCCGTCGTTGGCGCACGGCGTGCTGGGCGGGAAGTCGTACGAGTTCACGTAGAGCTCGCCATCCGGCAGCCTGCCGTTGATCGCGCCACAGGTCTCGGCGTTCTGCGCGGTCGGCGCCGTGATGCCGTAGGTGTTCGGGCTGCCGAGGCTTTCGAGGTCGTCGTAGCACCCGTCGCTGTTCACGTAGGTGTAGCCGTCGGCTTCGAGACCCGAGTCGTGGATGAACCTACCGACGGCTTCCATGTTCTGAGCGTTGTTGTCGCACGCGTAGGCGTTGTAGCTGTTCCAGCCCATCGGCGGTGTGGCGTCTGAGGTCTGCTTCGTCGAGGTCGTCGATAGGGATGTCCGGTAAGTCGCCGAACTCGTCGCGGCCCCGCCCGTTCCGGTCGAGGTGGCCGCTGCGGCCGGCGCTGCGGTGCCCCATGCGGCGGCGGCCGCAAGGGCGGCGGCGAACAGCACGCTCAGTGTCGTGGATTTACGCATCTCGGGTTCCCGTCTCCTCATCCTCGAGGGAGCACGTACGTACGGCGAGCGGCTCTCGCCAAATGTGTACGTTCACACGGTAGGCGTACTCATTCGGTTTGTCTAGCGGAACTTGGTCTCGAATTCCCCTGATTCAGCGGATAGGATTGGAATCAGCACCATCGTCCGGCGAAAGGAAACGTTCACTCATGGGGAATCCACCCATCGCCGGACATCCAACGTCCCACCGCGCTCTACCATCGAGCGGGGGTGACGCATGACGACGAGCAAGGGCACCGAGCCCGCGACGACGCGCGCCAAGGATGTCTCGGCCCGCTCAGGCAGGCCGCCGTCGATCGTCGACGTGGCCGCCCTCGCCAACGTGTCGTACCAGACGGTCTCGCGCGTGCTCAACGGTCACCCGAGCGTGCGGCCTGCGACCAGGCTCGCCGTGCTCGGCGCGGTCGACGAGCTGGGCTATCGCCCCAGCAACGCCGCACGCACCCTGGTGACCGGCCGGTCTCGCACCCTCGGCGTGCTCGTGCTCGACGTCGCCGACAGCGAGGGCCTGACCCCCTTGTACGGCATCGAGCACAGCGCCCGCGAACTCGGATACTTCGTCGGCATCGGCGCCGTGGATGCCGTCGACCGCACGTCGGTGCAGGCCACCGTTGGCCGTCTCGCCGAGCAGTCGATCGCAGGCCTGCTCGTGATCGCCCCGATCGATGCGACGGCGGATGCGCTGGCATCCGTTCCCCCGCACCTCCCGGTGGTCGCCATCGAGGGCGGCGGGGGAGACTTCTCCACCGTGGGCATCGACCAGTTCGCCGGTGCGCGCACGGCGACCGAGCACCTGCTCGGTCTCGGCCACGAGACGGTGTTCCACGTCCGCGGGCCAGCGGAGTGGATGCAGACACAGGACCGCCTCGCCGGATGGCGCGCGGCGCTGGAGGCCGCCGGTGCCGAAGCACCGATGCCGATGGTGGGCGACTGGACGGCGAAATCCGGATACGAGGCCGGGCAGGTGCTCGCGCGCATCCCCGACCTGACGGCCGTCTTCGCCGGCAACGACCAGATGGCGCTCGGTCTGATGCTCGCCTTCAGCGAGCGCGGGCTCTCGGTGCCGAACGACGTGAGCGTCGTCGGCTTCGACGACGGGGATGACGCCCCGTACTACAACCCGCCGCTGACCACGGTGCAGCAGGACTTCCGCTCGGTCGGCCGCCGTGCCATCGAGATGCTGGTGGCCAGCGTCGAGGGCGGGGAACAGCAGACGCAGCACGCGCTGCTCGACCCCACCTTCGTCATCCGCAAAAGCACTGCCCCCCGCCCCTAACTCCGCGCCCCCGTTACCCATCACCCATCACCCATCACCCCGCTCCCATCACCCCGTTCCGAAAACCGGAGTGATCGCGCTCTCGCACCGAATACCGCAGAAAACCTCCGGTTTTCGCTGCATCCTCCGGTTTTAGGAACAGCGCTGTGGGACGGCCGAACAGGTGGCGACGTCCTACCGCACCCCGCCGCTGGCGAGGAACGCGGCGACGGGCAGTGTGGCCGCGCCGAGCGCGACGGCATCCGTGCCGAGTTGCGCCCGTACGACCTCGAGCCGCTCGAACGGACGCGCGAGGGCGTTCAGGCCGACGGCGTCGCGGACGCGCGGCAGCACCGCGTCGGGCAGCGCATGTCCGAGCCATCCGCCGATCACGATCCGGTCCGGCGTGAACAGGTTGACCAGGTTGCCGAGGCCGACGCCGAGGTACTCCACCAGCTCGTCGATCACGCGGGTCGCAGCATCGTCGTCGGCCGACAGGATGGCCGCCATCCGCTCCTCCACCTCGCGCGGATTCCCCGCGTCGGTGCGCCGCCTCAGCTGGTCGTACCGGCAGACGAGCGCGTCGGCTCCTGCATAGGCCTCCAGGCATCCCTTCGCGCCGCACACGCACTCGCGGCCCCCGGCCACCACCTTCGTGTGCCCGAGCTCGGCGGCGATCGCACCGGAGCCGCGCCGCGGACTGGAGAGGATGCTCGCACCGACGCCCGCGCCGAGCAGCACGATGATGGTGTTGTCCTGTTCCCGCGCAGCACCGAACCAACGCTCGGCCTGTCCGAGGGTGTTCGCCCCGTTGTCGACGGTGATGGGCAGGGAGGTGCGATCGCGCAGCATCCGCTCGATCGGCACGACACCCCAACCGATGCTCTGGTCGTAGACGACGGCGCCGCCGTCCGGTTCATGCGGACCCTGCTCGACGAGTCCCGGAACGCCGACCCCCACCCCGAGCACGTTCGACTCGTCGATGCCTGCCTCGGCGACGACGGCCTCGATGCCCTCGATCACCCGGTCGACGACCTCGGCGGGGTCCAGCCTCATGCGCCTGGTGAGGGACCGATGGGATGCCAGCGCCCGCATTCCCAGATCGAACAGCTCCACCATCACGGCGGTCTCGCCGACGTCGACTCCGACCACGTAGCCGTGATCCGCCCTGATGTTGAACAGCCCGCGCGGACGCCCGCCGTTGGACCCCTCCGAGCCGACCTCGACGACCGCGCCGGTGCGCAGCAGGTCGCCGACCACGTTCGACACGGTCGCCAGGCTCACACCCGAGGCCGACGCCAGCTCCTGGTAGGTGAGCGGGCCGTGCAGGTAGAGCTCCCAGAGTGTGCGAGACCTGTTCCTCGTGCGCAGGTCGCGCACCGTCGAGGAGCGAACAGTCTGCATCGACCCATGCTAAGCGAACGTCTAGCAGGCGTGAGTGCGTGACGTTCTCCGCCATGCCCTAGGGTGTGCGCATGAGCGAGCACATGACCGCGACAGACGTCGCCCTGATCCCACGCAGCACGGGCTTCGGCCGAGTGCTCGCATGGGGCTCGTGGGACTGGGGCTCTGCCGCGTTCAACGCCGTCGCGACCACGTTCGTGTTCACCGTCTACCTCACCGGAAAGTCGTTCGGCGACCCGGCGAACCTCTCGGCGCAGCTCGGCCTGGCGATCACCATCGCCGGACTCGTCGTGCTGGTGCTGGCTCCCGTGCTCGGCCAGCGCACCGACACCACGGGCCACCGCAAGCTGTGGCTGGGCGTGAACACCGCCGTCGTCGTGGTGTGCCTCGCCCTGATGTTCTTCGTCAAGGCCGCGCCGCAGTTCGCGCTGTTCGGCATGGGACTGGTGGCGGTCGGAACGGTCTTCTACGAGATCGCGAGCGTGAACTACAACGGCATGCTGCGTCAGGTCTCCACCTCGAAGAACATCGGCAAGGTGAGCGGCCTCGGCTGGGGCATGGGTTACGTCGGCGGCATCGTGCTGCTGCTCATCGTCTACTTCGGATTCATCAGCCCGGATGTCGGGTGGTTCGGCGTCACGAGTGCAGACGGCCTCTCGGTGCGGGTCTCCATGCTGATCGCCGCGATCTGGTTCGCGGTGTTCGCACTTCCCGTGCTCTTCGCCGTGCCGGAGAACACGGCGCTGGAGTCGGTCGGACGCCCGAAGGTCGGCTTCTTCCGCTCCTACGCGGTGCTCGGCAAGGACATCGCCCGGCTCTGGAAGTCGAGCAGGCAGACCGTCTACTTCCTGATCGCCAGCGCGGTCTTCCGCGACGGGCTCACCGGCGTCTTCACCTTCGGCGGTGTGCTCGCCGCCGGCACCTTCGGGTTCTCCGCCGGCGAGGTGATCATCTTCGCCATCGCCGCCAACGTCGTCGCCGGCATCTCCACCATCGCCGTCGGCGCCCTCGACGACCGCCTCGGGGCCAAGCCCGTCATCGTGGCGTCTCTCATCGGTCTCGTGGTCTGCGGATCGCTCGTTTTCCTGCTGCACGCCAACGGGCAGATCGTCTTCTGGACGCTCGGCCTCGCCCTCTGCCTCTTCGTCGGCCCGGCGCAATCCTGCAGCCGCACCTTCCTCGGGCGGCTCATCCCGCCCGGCCGTGAGGGTGAGATCTACGGGCTGTACGCAACGACCGGACGCGCGGCGACGTTCATCGCTCCCGCGATGTTCACGTTGTTCATCGCGATCGGCGGCGCGCAGTACTGGGGCGTGCTCGGCATCGTGCTCGTGATCTTCGTCGGCCTCCTGCTGCTCCTTCCCGTGAAGACGCAGCCCCGCGAGGCCTGAGCGCGCTCAGCCCAGCCGCACCCACTCGCCGCCCGCGCGTAAGGAGTCCCGCGCGGCGAGCGCGACTCTCAGCGCGGCGATCGCGTCCGCGGTCGGCGCCACGGTCGACGCCGAACCGGATGCCACGCACTCCAGGAAGTGCGCGGCCTGCGTCGCGTACGGGTCGCGGGCACCCGCCTCGTGTGGGTCCGTGTCCTCCACGCTCACACCGTCCGCGCCCCGCAACAGGTACGCGTCCGTCGCATGCTCGCCACCGGTGTGACGGTGCTCGACGAGCCCCGCGTCACCGAGCACCCGGATCGACGTGGCGAAGGGCGTGTGCGCTGGCATCCGCGCGTGGCTCAGCACCTGCGCGAGGCCGCCGCCCGCATACTCGACGGTCGTTTCGACCGGGCCGAGGGCATCCGTCGCCGTCGCCCGCACCGCGATCGGGTCGCCCAGCAGCAGATTCGCCTGGTCGAGATCGTGGATGCCCAGGTCCACCGCCACCCCGCCGGAGAGTTCCTCGTCGTACCACCAAGGGGTGTCGGGTGGTGCGATGGCGCGCTCGGCGCGCACGTGCAGAGGATGCCCGACCCGGCCATCCACCACCGCCCGGCGAACTCGCACGTATCCATCGAAGAACCGCACGACGTGGGCCACCATGAGCACGCCTTCGCTCGCCTCGGCCTCACGTGCGATGGCGTCTGCGTCGCCGACGGTGAGCGCGATCGGCTTCTCGAGCAGAACGTGCTTGCCCGCGCCAAGCGCCGCGATCGCGAACTCGCGGTGGGTGGGCGTCGGCGTGCAGATCGTGACGATGTCGACGGTCGGGTCGGCGAGCACGGTCGCGTAGTCCGTGACGGTGACGGCGTGCGGGGCATCCGCGAGCCTTGCGTCGGGTCGACGCGACACGAGGTGAGACACCTCGACGCCGACCTCGCGCCAGGCGGCCGCGTGCGCCGCGCCGATCGTGCCGGGGCCGACGATGGCGACGGTCACCGCAGTCTTACGCCCTCGAGGTGCTCCACCAGCTTCCAGGACGCGCCCTCGTCGTCGCTGACCCAGCCATCCCATTCGTAGGACTCGTCGGTGATCGAGCTGAAGTTCCAGCGGATGGGCCTGCCGTCGTTCTGCGAGCCGTCTTCGCGGATGCCGTCGCGCCAGCCCTGCGCGACGAGGTTCGCGTACTGGTTCATCATCGGAGAGAAGTAGCTCACCCGCACGAGACCCGCTGCCGGATCGTGCACCCGCAGAGCGATGGCTGCGGTCACGGGCCCGTCTGCGGTGTCGACGACCTCGAGGTCTTCGACCGCCCGGCCGTCCATCACCCACTGCACGATCCAGGTGAAGTCACGGTCGGACCATTCGCCCGTCGTCTCATCGAGCCGGGTGCCGTGCACCGTCCACGATCCGACGAGCTGGCCGAATCGCGTCATCCGCTGCGGATGCTCCCGATACGGGCCTGCGCTGATCAGAGCTTCGGCGAACTGCGGGCTGCCGTGCGGGTCATCCGTCATGACATCATCCCCTCGAAGGGCTCGCCGCGGCCGGTTCGCCCACGGTCGAGCCGCTGACGTCGGTGCGGTGGAAGTTCAGGAACGACCTGGATGCCGTCGGGCCGCGCTGCCCCTGGTACCGCGAGCTGTAGGCGGCTGAGCCGTATGGCTTCTCGGCGGGCGACGACAGCC
>JBQCJQ010000404.1:0-9629 GCA_051952615.1 Humibacter sp. | reverse complement strand
TCCTTTTTCCCTTTCTCTCCCCCCCCCCCCCGCCCCCCTCTATTTTTTTTTTTTTTTTTGTTGGGGTTCCCCCTTTTTTTTTCTCTCAATTCCGCCCCCACGACTTGAGGGTGGGGGACGTGGGTGGATGGGTGGGGGCAGCTCAGTCCTTCACGGAGCCAGCCGCCATGCCGTTCGTGATGAACCGCTGGAACACGATGAAGAGCACGACGATGGGTATCGCGATCACCGTGGACGCCGCCATCAGCGGTCCCCACTGGGTGCCGTACTGCCCGATGAACGTGTTCAGCGCGACAGTCACCGGTTGCGCCTCCTGGCGCGGGTTGAGCGTGATGCCCAGCGTGAACTCGCCCCACGTCATGACGAAGGCGAAGGCCATCACGGTGACGAGGCCGGGTCGCACGACCGGGAGCACGATGCGCCAGAAGGATTGCCAGCGGTTGCAGCCATCCACCTCCGCAGCTTCTTCGAGCTCGCGTGGGATGCCCAGGTAGAACGGCCTCAGCACGATGACCGCGAACGGCAGCACCGTCACCGTGTCGCCCAGGATCAGGCCCCACGGGGAGTTGGTCAGCCCCGCCTGGCTGAACAGGGCGAACATCGGCAGCGCGATGTTGATCGTCGGCAGCAGCTGCGCGAGCAGGAACGGCAGGAGTAGCAGCGCGGTCCAGCGCAGCTTCAACCGGGCGAACCCGTACGCGGCGGGAGCCGCGATCAGCAGCGTGAGCACAGTCGTGCCGATGCTGATCACGAAGCTGTTGCCGAGCGATCGGATCATCTGCGAGTTCGCGAACACGGCCGTCACGTAGTTGCCGAAGTCGAGCGAGGTCGGAAACCACGTCGGCGGGCTCGTGAAGAGCTGAGACGGCGCCTTCAGCGAGGTCGTGACCATCCAGTAGAGCGGGAAGACGAAGACACCGACGATGAGCACGCCGATGACCGTCAGCACCCAGCGATGACGAGTCAGGCTCATAGTCCCCGCTCCTCTCTGCGGCTGTAGAAGAGGTAGATGATCGACAGCACCAGCGGGATGACCAGCAGCACATTCGCCGCCGCGGCACCGTCACCGAGGCGGAAGTACTCGAACGACAGCTTGTACACCGCGATCGACAGCACGTTCGTGGCGTTCGCCGGGCCGCCCGACGTCATCACGTAGATGATGTCGAAGGCCTTGAAGGTGTGCACGAACCCGAGCAGCAGAGCGGTCAGGATGACCGGCCGCATCATCGGCACCGTGATGCTCCAGTACCGCCGCCACGCCGAAGCTCCGTCGATGGCGGCCGCCTCGTAGAGCTGGGTCGGGAAGGTCTGCAGACCCGCGTAGATCATCATCATCTGGAACGGGATGCCCACCCAGATGTTCGCGATGATGACGGCGGGAAGCGCGGTAGAGGGGTCGGCCAGCCAGGACTGCGTCGAGTGGATGCCCACCAACCCGAGAAGAGCGTTCAGCACGCCGTAACTGCCTGCGTACATCCAGCGCCAGAGGCTGGCGGAGACCACGGCCGGCAGCACCCAGACCACCATCATGATCGCCCTGAGCAACCCCGAGAGCGGGAAGCCGAGGTTGAAGAACATCGCGAGCGCGAAGCCGATCGCATGCTGGAACAGCAGCGACCCGACGGTGAAGATCAGTGTGATTGCGAGCGACGACGCGAAGTCGGGTGACGAGATGAAGTCGATGTAGTTCTGCAGCCCGACGAACGGAGCACCGCCTTGCACGAAGTTGCCCGCGTTGACGTCGAACACGCTGAGGTTGAACGTGTACAGCAGCGGATAGAACATGAACAGCGCGAGATAGAGCAGCGCAGGCGCCACGAACAGGTAGCGCGTCGAGCGGCGGAACAGACGCCGGCCGGCCGGCCGCCCCGTAAGGGACGACCGACCGATCGTTGAGGTGAACGACGTCATTGCTTCGGCAGCAGCGGCTTGATGGTGGTCGCCGCCTTGTCCAGCGCGTCCTGGGCCGTACTCGCCCCGGTGAGCGTCGACTGCATCGCGATGACGACAGCGTCGGCCATCTCCGCATAGTTGGCGCCGTATGCGCGAGGCCGTGCGACCTGGAGCTGCTCCGTGAAGGTCGCGATCGCCGCGGAGTCATCGAACGGCTTCAGGTCGGTGCGCACCGGCAGGCTGCCTGCCGCTTTCGCCATCGACTCGAGGCGCTGCTTGTTCTGCAGCCACTTCACGACATCCCACCCGGCGTCCTGGTGCGGCCCCTTGATCACCATGTAGTTCTCGCCGCCGAGGGCCGATGCCGACTCCTTGTCCTTCGGCAGGAGCGCAACGCCGTAGTCGAGATTCGGAGCCTCCTTGGCGATCGTCGGGATCTGCCACGGGCCGTTGATCATCATCGCGGCACGTCCCTGGGCGAACTCCTGCTCGACTCCGGTCTGATCCCAGTTCAGCGCCTCCTTCGAAACGCTGCCGTCCTTCATCAGGTCGCTCCACAGCTGCAGGGCACGCACGGCGTTCGCCGAGTTGACCTTGGTCAGGTCGCCTCCGGACTGCCACAGGGTCGGCAGCCACTGGAACACGGCCTGCTGATTGTTGATCGCCGAGTACGCGAAGCCGTACCTGTCCTTGGTGGTCAGGGCCTTGGCATCCGACTTCAGCTCATCCCAGGTCGTCGGCGGCTTTAGACCCGCGTCGGCGAGCGCCTTCTTGTCGTAGAACAGAGCGAGACAGTTCGCGGTGATCGGCAGCCCGAAATACTTGCCGTCGTACATCGCGGATTGGATGAGCCCCTTCGGATACTTGTCGAGCTGCCCCCACGCCTTCAGCTGCTTCGTGAGGTCGGCGGCGATGCCGGTCTCGGCGAACTGCTGCTGGTCTGGCGAGTTGATGATGACGACGTCGGGAAGCGAGTCGGCGCCCGCCGACTGCAGCAGCGTCTTCTTCAGGTCGTCGTAAGCGATGTACTGCCGGTCGATCGTGACGTTGGGATGCTCCTTCTGGTACTCCTTCAGCTGGGCCTCCAGCTCGTCCGACGACGTCGTGCCCGGCTGGTAGTAGTCCCACCAGGTGAGCTTGACGGGGCCGGACGTGTCTTGGGCGGCATCCTTCGGGGCTCCGCTTCCGCCCGGCGCGCACGCCGCCAATCCGGCGACCGTGATGGCCGCCACTGCAAGTGCTGCGATACGTGACCGCATCCGACCACGTCGTGATGCTGACATCGTTCCTCCTTCATCGTTGAAAGTCGCCCGCGGGTGCGGGGTGGTGCAGATGGTGCAGGTCGTGCTGGGTCGGGAGGGCGTCAGCCCTCCGAATGCGCGGTCATCCACTCCCTGGACAACCGCAGTCCGTCCGCCAAAGACGTTGCGGACTCCTCGTCGACGCAGATCCAGCCGTCGTAGCCGACGGCGCGCAGTGCGCCGAGGATGCCGTCCAGGTCGAGCGCGCCGCGGCCGACCAGCCGCCACTCGCCGTCCGCGTAGTCCTTGAGGTGGATGTTGTCGATGACGCCGGCGAACTCCGCGACGAACGCGGGGATGTCGGCCACGCCGGACTTCGCGAGGTGCGCAGTGTCCACGGTGAGGCCGACCGCGTCATCCTCGACCGCGCCGAAGAAGGCGCGCACGTCATCCGGTGTCATGACGGGCTGATCGAAGTGGTGGTGCAGCGACAGGGCGACGCCCTTGTCGCGTGCACGGCGGCCGTGTGCCGAGAGGGAACGCGCGTAGCCCCGAAGCACCTCGTCGGTGACGCCGTCATGGGTGCGGTTCTGGCAGTAGACGACACGCTCTGAGCCGACCGCCGCCGCGAAGTCGATGACCTCGGCGAGGCGCTGCTCGCCCGCGGTGTCCGGCACGTCG
Organism: Humibacter sp.; assembly: GCA_051952615.1. GTDB lineage: Bacteria > Actinomycetota > Actinomycetes > Actinomycetales > Microbacteriaceae > Humibacter. The sequence goes on along the minus strand of JBQCJQ010000404.1, from coordinate 5,814 downwards.
AAGAAGATCACGGCCGACGCGACGCCTGGCTCCTGCCAGCGGGTACGGAAGCCCTCCGGATCGCCGAGCCACGGGGTGAACTGCGACATCTTGAGCTGCAGGCCGTCGTACCCGGCCACGCGGAAGCCCTCGAGCAGAGTCGTCTGCTCGGCGTCGTCGCGCGTCGGCTTGCTGAAGGCGATGCGGTTCATGACAGGAGTCCCTTCCGGAGCACGACCGGCTCACCGGTGCGCGCCGACTCGTAGGCGGCGAACAAGAGAGACAGCGTCTTGAGGTTGTCCTCGCCGGAGTTCTCCGGCTCGCCGCCGTTCTCGATGGCGTCGAGCAGACGCTGAAGGCTGCGGTACGCCGAGATCGGCTTGCCCTGGCCGGCGCAGGGATTCGACACCGTCTCGACACCGTCCGCCGTGTGGATCTCGAGCGCTCCGTAGGTGAGGCGCAGCGTGCCGGTCTCACCGAGCACGATGGTCTCAACGCGTTCGACCCGGCTCGCGAAGCTCTGCGTGTAGTTCACGGGGATGTCGCCGAAGTGCACCTGCACGAACGCGTCGGTCTCGCCGGCCGTGCTCATCGCGGGGTGGATGAACGTGCGCGCGACGAGCCAGTCGGCATCCGCTCCGCCTGACGCGTCGACGAGGTAGCGGAACCCGTCGAACCAGTGCACGCCCATGACGGCCAGCGCGTGGTGTCGCGCTTCGGCTCGCCATCCAACGACCTCGCGCCACATCAGCTCGCTCTGGTCGATGCCGAGCACGCGTCCGACGCGACCGGCGAGGATGGCGTCCCGTGCGAGCCCGAAGGCGTAGTGGTCGCGGAAGTTCTGGTCGACGGCGAGCAGCACGCCGGCATCGCGCGCGACGTTGACGATCTCGCGCGCCTCCGCCATGTCGTCGGCCATCGGCTTCTCGACGTGCATGTGCTTGCCTGCCGCGGCGAGCTCCCGCACCGCCTCCAGTCGGACCGTGCTCGGCGTGCACACCGCGGCGACCTCGAAGTCGGCGCCGTTCAGCAGGTCGCCGATGCTCTCATAGGTGTCGGTGACGCCGAAGTTCTCCGTCGCCCAAGCACGACGCTCCGGCGCCGGGTCGACCCCGGCGACGATCTCGACGCGGTCCTTTCGCTCGAGGTAGCCGCGGAAGTGCATCTCGCTGACGTTGCCGCAGCCGACGATCGCGACACGATGGCGAGTCATTCGCCGACCACCTCGCGGCGGGCGGTCGAGAAGCAGATGACGAACTCGGCGACATCCTCACCGATGTTCTCGGCGTTGTGGATGGCTCCCTGCGGGATGGAGATGGTGTCGCCCGGCCCCATCTGCACGAACTCGTCGTCGACGCGATGCCGGATCGTGCCCGAGAGCACGTGCAGCACCTCGTCGCAGTTCGGGTGGTGGTGCGGCGGGTTGTGCTGGCCGGGCTCGATGAAGCACTTTCCGACGGTCATCGTGTCGGAGTTGCCGATGGCGTCGGAGACCATCCACTCCAGTCGGCCCCAGCTCTGAGGCTCGACGACCACCGACGACGCGGGGGTCACACCTCCCCGGCCACGGTTCTGGGCGGCAGGGATCTCGGACATGGCGGACTCCTTCGGGTGGGATCGGCACGACACCGATCCCGGGATGGGGGATGACGGCGGCTCTGCCGTCTCTACGACATCCTCAGGGGCCACATTCGCCGGCGAGAGGGCCAATTATGATGAGGTGGCCTCCAATTCGGAAGCGACCTTCAGCGCTCCGTGGAGTCCCAGGTCTCGGCGAGCAGCTGGATGCCGCGCGCGACGAGCGCCGGATCGGCGGCGTACGAGAGCCGCACATGGTCGTCGAGCTGGTCTTCGGCGGAGAACGTCGGACCGGGCAGAATCTGCACGCCGACCCGCTCCGCCCGCTGTGCAAAGGCCGTCGCGCCGTTCTGGGGGAGCCGGATCCACAGCGATCCTCCCCCGGTCGGCACCTGCGGAGTCCACTCGGGCAGCAGCTCGTCCAGTGCGGCGAGCGCAAGCCGGCGTCCTTCCACCAGGGTGCGGAACCGTTCATCCCTCGCCCGCTCGATCTGCGGCATCAGCTGGGTTGCCAACAGCTGGGCGAGGACCGATGTGCCCAGGTCCTCGCCGCCCTTGAGAGCGATGAACTCGCCGATCAGTTCCGGCTGCGCCCGCACCCAGCCGAGCCGTAGGCCGCCCCAGAACGACTTGCTCATCGACCCGACCGTGAGCACGAGATCGCTGCCGACCGCCAACGGCAGCGGGCGACGCTCGCCGTCGATGATGGTGTCGGACAGGGTCGCGTCGTCGATGACCGGCACCCCGTACCGGTCGGCGATCGACGTGACGCGGCTTCGGCGGAAGCGGTCGAGCACCGAGCCCGTCGGGTTGTGCACCGTGGACTGAAGCACGATCAGGGCCGGCTTGCGTGCCACGACCTCGGAGGCAAGAGCGTCGACGTCGATGCCGTCTCCTCCGGACGGCACGCCGACCAGCCGCGCTCCCAGTGCCTTGAGCGATTCGATCGCCCCACGGAACGACGGCTCCTCGATGAGCACGGTCGCCCCGGGGGTGATGTACGACGAGGCGACGAGACGCAGCGCCTGCTGCGCGCCAGAGGTGATCAGGATGTGCTCCGGCGCCGTCGGCAGCCCGAGGTTGCTGTAGTAGGTCGCGACCGCCTCGCGCAGTTCGGGCAGGCCGGACGGAATGTACCCGTGGCTCGCGACGAGCTGGCGGGTGCGGGATCCGTCGAGCAGGTTGATCTCGTCGGCCACCATCGGCAGCCCCGGCAAGGCGGCTGAACGCAGGTCGATGCGGTCGAGGCTCTGGGGGGCATCCGACACGAACGAGCGAAGCCGGTCATCCCCTCGCACCGGGCCGAGATGTCTGCGGCTCACCATGACATAGGTGCCGTCGCCCTGCCTGCTGACCAAGAGCCCTTCGCCGCGAAGCAGGTCGAGCGACTTCGTCACGGTGTTCCTGCTGAGGTTCAACGCCATGCCGAGGGAGCGCTCCGACGGAAGCCGGGTGCCCGATGTGATGGCACCCGCGCGCACCAGCTGACGGATCTGCGAGGCCAGTTGCTCGTGCAACGGACCGTCCCCGTGCGCCCAGTCTCCGAGCAGTCGCACCAGACGGTTCGCACCGATCGCGGCCAATCTGAAGGAATTGGCACTCGCAGTCTCCGTGGTCATCCGCACATTATTGGGGCGACCGAGCGTCGTGATCAACCCGTCGACGAGGAAAGGATGATCATCCATGGCACCAACGGTGGTTCTGGTCGGCGCACTGGACACCAAGGCGGACGAGTACGCGTTCGTGCGGGATCGGCTGAACACCGCGGGCGTCGACACCGTCGTCGTCGACGCGGGAGTTCTCGGCTCCCCGGGCTTCGAGCCGGACATCTCGCGCGAGAACGTCGCCGCACACGGCGGTGGTGATCTGGCGGCTCTGGTCGCCGACGGAGACCGCGGTGCGGCGATGGCGGTCATGGCCACCGGCGCGACGCGCATCGTCGCCGAACTGCAGGAATCGGGGCGCATCGACGGCGCCCTCGCGCTCGGCGGCACCGGAGGCACCTCGTTGGCCGCGACGGCGTTCCGCGGCCTGCCGGTCGGATTCCCCAAGCTCATCGTCTCGACCGCGGCATCCGGCAACACGGAGATGTACGTCGCCGAGACGGACCTCATCCTGATGCCCAGCATCGTCGACATCGCCGGGCTGAACCGCATCTCGTTGCGCATCCTGCGCAATGCCGCCGCAGCGATGGCCGGAATGGTCGGGGCGCCTCCCGTCGACGAGAGCGTCGGCAAGCCGATGGTGGCGGCCAGCATGTTCGGGGTGACCACTCCGTGCGTCACCCGTGCGAGAGAGCGTCTCGAGTCGCTGGGTTACGAGGTGCTCGTCTTCCACATGACCGGAGCCGGTGGACGCGCGATGGAATCCCTCTGCAACCAGGGATTCTTCGCAGGAGTGCTCGACGTGACGACCACCGAGCTCGCCGATCATCTGGTCGGCGGCGTCTTCGACGCGGGCCCGGACCGGCTGACCGCTGCTGGACGAACCGGAACGCCACAGGTGATCTCGGTCGGCGCACTCGACATGGTCAACTTCGGCCCGATGGACACCGTGCCAGAGCGATTCCGGCACCGGAACCTCTACGAGCACAACTCGAGCGTCACTCTGATGCGCACCACTCCCGACGAGTGCGCCGAGCTCGGTGCCGAGGTCGCAGCGAAGGCCACAGCGGCAACCGGGCCGACCACGGTCTTCCTTCCGCTGGGTGGCGTCTCCGCGATCGCGGTCGAAGGCGGTCCCTTCTACGACGCCGACGCCGATCGCAGGCTCTTCGACGCCATCCGCTCCGGCCTCGCCGACTCGTCCGTCTCCCTCGTCGAGGTCGAGACCGACGTCAACGACCCCGCGTTCGCCGACACCGTCGTCGACTCACTGCACGCCGCAATCACCACCCGCTGATCGTCCGCGATCCCGACCCTCCAGGAAACAAGAGATGCCGTTCATCCCCCGAGCCGACCTGCTCGAACGTTTCGCCCGCAAGATCGCCGATCGCCGCCCCATCGTCGGGGCAGGCGCAGGCACGGGTCTCTCCGCGAAATGCGAGGAAGAGGGAGGCGCCGACCTCATCATCATCTACAACTCGGGCCGGTTCAGGATGGCCGGGCGCGGGTCCCTCTCCGGGCTTCTCGCCTACGGCAACGCCAACGATCTCGTCGTGGAGATGGGACGGGAGGTGCTCCCCGTTCCGAAGCACACGCCGGTGCTCGCCGGCGTCAACGGCACGGACCCGTTCCTCAACCCCGACCACTTTCTGAAGCACCTGCGGGACCTCGGATTCTCGGGCATCCAGAACTTCCCCACCGTCGGACTCATCGACGGAATGTTCCGCGCCAATCTCGAAGAGACCGGCATGAGCTATCGGCTCGAGGTGGAGCTCGTGCAGCGTGCGCACGATCTCGACCTGCTCACCACCCCGTACGTGTTCTCGATCGAGGACGCCGAGTCGATGACCAGAGCGGGCGCCGACATCGTCGTGTGTCACATGGGCCTCACGACCGGCGGCAGCATCGGGGCGGAGACGTCACGCACTCTCGACGGCTGCGTCCTCGCCGCGACCGAGTGGGCGGCCGCCGCGAAGGCGATCCGGGAGGACGTCATCGTGCTCGTGCACGGCGGCCCGGTGGCCGAGCCAGCGGATGCCCAGTACGTGCTGCAGCACGCAACGGGCCTGCACGGCTTCTACGGGGCATCCTCCATGGAGCGTCTCCCCACCGAGCGCGCCCTGACCGCGGCCGTGCGGGAGTTCACCCAGCTGTCCTTCGGCGGCTCTGCCGCCCCCGCCTCGGCGTCACCGAGCGCGTAGCCCGAAGCCGTCGCCACTTCCCGCGGAATCACCCACCCCGTACCCGCAGCAAGTGGCGACCACTTGAGGCGGGGCCCGCCGCCCGCCGGGCGCCCAGCACGAGTCATCACCACCTCACGGGGCGCCCAGCGCAAAGTCGTCGCCACTTGAGGCGGAATCACCCACCGCATACCCGCACGAAGTGGCGACCACTTGAAGCCGGGCCCGCAGCCCGTCGGGCGCCCAGCGCGAAGTCGTCGCCACCGCGCCGGCACCCAACGCGAAGTCGTCGCCACTTGAGGCGGAATCACCTGCCGAGTACCCGCACGAAGTGGCGACCACTTAAGGCGGGGCGCGCAGCCCGCCGGGCGTCCAGCACGAAGCCGTCGCCACTTCTCGCGGAATCACCCATCGCGTACCCGCACGAAGTGGCGACCACTTGAAGCCGGGCCCGCAGCCCGTCGGGCGCCCAG
>JBQCJQ010000403.1:0-5798 GCA_051952615.1 Humibacter sp. | reverse complement strand
GGAGGTCACCGTCGAGGTCGACCACTCGACGCTGAACTACAAGGACGGCCTCGCGCTCGCGGGGCGGCCCGGCGTGCTCAGGGTCTCGCCGCTCATCCCGGGCATCGACCTTGTCGGGAGAGTGCGGCAGTCCGCCGACGCGGCGTTCGCACCGGGAGATCGCGTCGTGCTGAACGGCGACGGCATCGGAGAGACGAAGAACGGCGGGCTCTCCGAGCTCGCGACCGTTCGCGCGGAGCCGCTTGTGCGCATTCCGGATGTCTTCAGCTCGTCGCACGCCGCGGCCATCGGCACGGCGGGCTTCACAGCCATGCTGGCCGTGCTCGCGCTCGAGCGCGGCGGCGTCACGCCGGACTCGGGTGACGTGCTCGTGACCGGCGCAGCCGGCGGGGTCGGGTCCGTGGCGATCGCCGTGCTCGCCAGGCTCGGATACTCGGTGACGGCATCCACCGGCCGCGGGGATTCCGAGTCGGACTATCTGCGTGAGCTCGGGGCATCCGCCATCGTCAACCGCGCCGACTTCACCGAGACGGGACGGCCGCTGCAGAAGGCGCGCTGGGCCGGAGCGGTGGATGTCGTGGGTGGGGTGACTCTGGCGAACGTACTCGCGCAGACCTCGTACGGCGGAACCGTCGCGTCGTGCGGTCTCGCGGGCGGGGCCGACCTGCCTGCAACGGTGATGCCGTTCATCCTCCGCGGTGTGACGCTCGCGGGCATCAACTCCGTCGAGGCGCCGCGGTCGCTGCGCGAAGAGGCGTGGCGCCGTCTGGCGACCGACCTCGACGTGCGGCTGCTCGACGCGATGACCTCGACGATCGGCCTCGCGGACGCCGTGGGAGCCGCCGACAGGATTCTCGCCGGGCAGATCCGTGGCCGTACCGTCGTGGACGTGCGGCACTAGCGTGCGGCCTTAGCGCTGCGCCACGGGCCCCTGCGGCTCCGCCGCCCCTAGGCTGGCGGCATGATCGTGATCGCCACCCTGATCGTCGCCCTCGCCGCCGTGCTGCACGTCGTGATCTTCGTCTTCGAGAGCGTGTTCTGGACGCGCCCCGCCATCTGGAAGCGCTTCGGCGTCGCCGACCAGGCCGCCGCTGACATCACGAGACCGATGGCCTACAACCAGGGGTTCTACAACCTCTTTCTCGCGATCGGCGCGCTCGTCGGCATCGTCGTCTACGGCGTCGGCCAGCATCCGATCGGCCTCACGCTGGTGTTCTTCTCGCTCGGCTGCATGCTGCTGGCCTCGATCGTGCTGGTGACCACGGGGGCGCGCTACATTCGGGCAGCGATCATCCAGGGCATTCTGCCGCTCGCCGGCATCATCCTGATCTTCCTCAGCGACCCGCTGTAGCGCCATTTGCGCGCTTTAGCGCCAGCTCAGGTGGCGCGATAGAGCGCAAGTGGCGCGGTAGTGGGGAGCAAGGGGGGCTCACCCGAAGGGGCGCGTCGTCGCGCCCCTCACCTGCGGCGAGACGTGCTCAGGGCGGAATCCGCGGCCGATCACCCGTGCCGCGACGCGCCGCACGAGCGGCATCACAGCGGAGAGCACGATGCGCCGTGGCTCGGGGAGCGGGTCAGGAAGCGCCGAAACGCCCGGTCCGTTGATCGCGTGGTGGGCGGCGAGCTGAACCGCCTGCATCGCGCGCACGGGCGGCATCCGTCGGCGTTGGATGGCCGCGCAGGCCTCATCGAGCGTGGATGCCCGTGCCCCGGCATCCGGCCCGGCCCCTCGCAACAGCGGCGCGAGCTTGTTCGCCGATGCGACGGCATCCTGCACCGCGAAGTTCACCCCGACCCCGAACGCGGGCGACATCGCGTGCGCGGCGTCACCGATGCAGAGCAGCCCTGCGCGCCACCACGTCTCGAGCCGGTTGATCTGCACGGACAGCAGCTTCAGCTGCTTGAAGGAGTCCAGCTCGCCGACGACGGGCGCCAGGAACGGCGCCGTCTGGGTGATCGCCTCGCGTACGGACTGCAGCCCCTGCTTGCGCAGCGACTCGAAGTCGCCCTTCGGGATGACGAGCCCCATCTGGTAGTAGCCCTCGCGCGGAATGGTCAGCACGAGCCGGTGCGAGTCGATGTAGCCCAGCGTGTCAGGGGGCCGCTCCGTCGGATAGGGCAGCCGGAACCAGACCACGTCGATCGGCGCACCGAAGTCGGTCGAGGGGAGACCGGATGCCTGCCGCAGCACGGAGTCCCTGCCGTCCGCGGCGACCGTTAGCGCCGCTCGGACCTCGAAGCGCCCTTGCGGACCGGTGGCACGGACCCCCGTCACCCGGCCGCTTCCCGGTGCTCCCGGCCTGTCGCCCTCGGTGACGAGCTCCGTGGCATCCGTGTTCATGAGCAGGTGGAAACCCGGGTAGGCCTTCGCATGCTCCGCGATGAAGTCGAGGAAGTCCCACTGCGGCATCAGCACCAGGAAGTCGTTGCGTCCGCCGAGGCTGTCGAAGTCCACCGGCGTGATGCGCGTGCCGTCGACCACCGCGTCGAGTCGCGACACCGCCGTGTGCGGAAGGGTCAGGAACGCGTCGCGCAGGCCGAGCTCGTCGAGAACCTGCAACGTCGAGGGGTGGATGGTGTCACCGCGGAAGTCGCGCAGGAAGTCGCCGTGCTTCTCGAGCACCGCGACCTCGACGCCCGCCCTGGCGAGAAGCATCCCGAGCATGATGCCGCCAGGACCACCACCGACGATGCAGCAGTCGACCTCGACGGGAGGCTGCTCGGCCGGCGTGCGCCCCCGACGGCGACCACCGGACGACCTCTGGGCCATGGCTATCCGATCACCTCGTCGATCGGTCCCTCGAAGCCCGGACGGATGTCGCGCAGTGCCTCGACCAGCTGCGACGCGTGCTGCGTCGACACGATCACGCGCGAGAAGCCCTCTGCCACGGTCGTCGGCTTCTCGGTGTCGGTCTCGGTGGCGGCGTCGCTGCCGGACTCTGCCTCGGGCTCTGCGCCCGCGTCGGCGTCAGGCTCGACATCCGGCTGCTCGATGTCGATCACGACAGCGGCCCGCTGCTTGCCCTTCAGCACGAGGAAGTCCTTGCCGCCGTGGAACTTCCAGGTGCCGACGGCGAGCGTGAGCGGAACGCTGTTGCCAGGCGCACGAACGCCGCGGATCCAGATCCACGGATCGGCGGTGATGGCGACCGAGCGGATGTTCTCACGCGGCACCACGATGTCGTCGCGTCGCAGCGCGAGCAGCTTCTCCGCACGGGTGAGGCGGATCTCGAGACGATCGCGGTACACGTGGAAGTCGGCCATGCCACTAGTCTGCCGGGTGGACGTGAACGGGTCAGGTATGCGACCGCGGCAGCGCGAGACGTTACCGAACTGAAAGGCACGGCCCCCGCGGCGAGCAGCCGTTGCCTGTGCCCGACGGGCCCCATACCGTATCGTTGAGCCGTGGAAGCCCACCGTCGCACGCCGGGGTCGCAGACTTCACTTCGTGAAGCCAATCGCGGCCGCATCGTCGACGCGGTGAAGAAGTACGGCGGGCTGAGCCAGATCGAGCTCGCTGGTCTCACCGGGCTCTCTCCTGCGACCGTCTCGAACATCGTCAAGGAGCTCTCCGGAGCGGGCGTGCTCACCACGGCGCCCGGCACCCGAAGCGGCCGCCGCGCGCAGAACGTCACGCTGGCGCACGCCCTCGGCCTCGTCGCGGGGGTGCACTTCTCCACGAGGCACCTGCGCATCGCGGTCTCGGACGCCAGCTACACCGTCGTCGCAGAGACCCACATGCCGCTCGCCAAAGACCACAGGGCCGACAGCGAGCTCGACCGTCTCACCCTGCTCCTCGCCGACATGCTCGAGACCGCGGGCGCCGGCATGCTCGACCTGCTCGCCGTCGGTGTGGCGCTCCCCGCCCCCGTCGACCAGCGCACCGGCACGGTGGCGAGGCGCGGCATCCTGCGCGGCTGGGACGGCGTCGAGGTCGCCGACGTGCTGCAGCGCTCGCTCAAACGGCCCGTCTTCATCGACACGGATGCCAACGCCGCCGCCCTCGGCGAACTGCGGATGGGCGCCGCCCGCGGAAAGAACGACGTGGTCTTCGTCGACGTCGGCGATCGCATCGGTGCCGGACTCGTGCTCGGCGGCCGGATCTACTCGGGCCACGGCGGCATGGCGGGCGAGCTCGGACACACGGTCATCCAAGAAGACGGTCCGCCCTGCGAGTGCGGCAACCGCGGTTGCGTGCAGGCGGTCGCGGGCGGCAACGCCCTGATCCAGAAGCTGCAGACCACCAACCGCGGGCTCAAGCTCCAAGACGTCATCGTTCGAGCGATGGCGGGAGATTCGGATGCCATCCGTGCCATCGCCGACGCGGGTACCGCCATCGGCGTGGCGACCGCGAATCTGTGCAACCTGCTCGACCCGGAGCGCCTGGTCATCGGCGGGGAGCTGGGTCGCGCGGGCGAGCTGCTGCTCGGGCCGATGCGCCGCGAGGTCGAGCGTGCCGTGCTGGCGGGTGCGAGGTTCGCCCCGGAGATCGTGCAAGGACAACTCGGCCAGAACGCCGCGGCAATGGGCGCCGTGGCCATGGCCGTCGACCGTGTCTCGCTGAACGCCGACCTCAACGCCGATCAGACACAGATCGCAGCGGAGGTAACCCTGGAATGAGGCTGCTCCGCGCGAGTTCCGTGCTCGTCGCTGTCGCCTGCCTGTTCACCATCGTCGGTTGCACCAATGCCGTCGCACCGGGGGACTCGTCGCATGCGACAGTGGACCCCGACCACGCCACCATCGGCCTTCTCCTGCCCGATTCGACGACGACGCGATACGAGTCGACGGACCGGCCCGCCTTCGAAGCGCGCATCGCCGAGCGCTGCCCCGGCTGCAAGGTCGCGTACCAGAACGCCTCGGCGGATGCCGCGCGCCAGCAGACCCAGGCGGAGTCGATGCTGGCGCAGGGCGTCTCCGTTCTCGTGCTCGACGCCGTGGATGGCGAGGCGGCGGCATCCATCGTCAATGAGGCCTCGGCCAAGGGCGTCCCGGTGATCGCGTACGACCGCATCATCGACAGCCCCGACCTGGCGTACTTTGTCTCGGCCGACAACGGCAAGGTCGGGGAACTGCAGGCGCAGGCCCTCGTGGACCGGCTGCGTGCGCTGGGCACTAAGCCGGGCTCGGGCATCCTGATGGTCAACGGCTCCCCCACCGACAACAACGCGATCCATTTCAAAGAGGGCGCGCACTCGGTGATCGACGGCTCCGGGTACAAGGTGCTCGCCGAGTACGACACCCCCGACTGGGACGGCTCCGAGGCCCAGACGTGGGTCGCCGGGCAGATCACGCAGTTCGGCGACCGTATCGCCGGGGTCTACGCGGCGAACGACGGCCTCGCCCAGGGCGCCATCGCTGCGCTGCAGGCTGCGGGAACGAACCCGCTGCCGCCGGTCACCGGTCAGGATGCCGAGGTGGCGGCCGCGCAGCGCATCCTCGCCGGCACCCAGTACATGACCGTGTACAAGCCCATCCGCAAGCAGGCGCAGCTCGCGGCCGACGCCGCTCTCACCCTCGCGCGCGGAGAGAGCCCGCAGGGCACGGGAACGACGACGATCGGCGGCAAGGAGATCCCGACGGTCACCCTGATGCCCGTCGCCGTGACCATCGACAATCTGAAGAAGGTCGTGATCGACTCCGGTTTCCACACGGTCGAGCAGATCTGCACGCCGGCGTACGAGGTCTACTGCAAAGAACACGGCATCTCATGACCGCATACGACACCGGCGCGGCACGGGACAGGATGCTCGACCCTGTGATCAGCATGCGCGGCATCAGCAAGTCGTTCGGGCACA
>JBQCJQ010000402.1:0-4974 GCA_051952615.1 Humibacter sp. | reverse complement strand
GGATGCCCGTCATGACGTCGACCAGGAAGGTGACCGTGCGCGCCATCCACTGCTTCGGCTGGGCGTATTCCACCAGGTAGATGGCGGCGAGGATGCCGATCGGGATCGAGATCACCGCGGCGATTCCGGTGATGATAAGGGTGCCGACCACGGCCTGCCATGCTCCCTGTGTGACCGTCACCTTGAGGGTCTGGGGATCGAAGACGCTGCCGCCGGTCGTGGTGATGAACTGCCACGTGAGCACGGGCGCGCCGCCCGCGATCACCGTGATGAGTGTCGAGACCAGCGGGATCAGCGCGAGCAGGAACGCGATGGTGACGAGACCGCGCACGATGCGATCCGTCGCCTTGCGCCTGTTCTCGACGACGCTGGACAGGATGCCGACGCCGAGCAGGTAGATCACCGCCGACAGCACGAGCCAGCCGGCGATGTTGAAGCCGATGAGCGCGAGGATGATCGCGCTGACGGCCAGCGCCCCGATCAGCGCGTACAGTTCGAAGAACCGGGGGAGCTGTCCGGAGACGAGAGCGTTGGGTACGGGTCCGCGCGGTCGGCGGCTGTTCGGGATGGCGGTAGCGCTCATCGGTCGGCGTCCCTTTCTGCGCGCTGGGCTCGGGCTTCGTCGGCGGCGAGGTCGCTCGGATCACCGACTTCTAGGTCTTCGGCGGCGTTCTCGGAGCGCACCTTCAGCGGGCTGGCCGTCGCGTCGGCGGTGAGCACGGATGTCGGGTCGGACGGCGGCAGCTGCTTCGCGCGCTTCTTCTTGCCACCGGCCTTGCTGGCATCCGCCCGCCCGACGATCCACCTGGCGATGAAGTTCACGGCGAACGAGATGATGAACAGGGTGAGGCCGGTCGCGATCAGCGCGTCGCGCTGCAACGGGTTCGACTCGGGGAAGTTCAGGGCGGTGTTCGCCGCGATCGTCTGCGAGTTCTTGGTGTCGGTGATCAGGTGGATCGAGTAGATCAGCGAGGGTGAGATGATCAGCGCGATGGCCATCGTCTCACCGAGCGCGCGACCCAGGCCGAGCAGGGTTGCGCTCACGATGCCGCTGCGGGCGTAGGGGAAGACGGCCAGCCTGACCATCTCCCACTTCGTGGAGCCGAGGGCGAGTGCGGCCTCTTCGTGAAGGCGCGGGGTCTGCAGGAAGATCTCGCGGGAGATCGAGGTGATGATCGGCAGGATCATGACGGCCAGCACGACGCCCCCGGCGAGGATGGTCGATCCGGTGTGCGACACAGGACCGCCGAAGAGCGGGATCCAGCCGAGGTACTGGTTGAGCCAGTCCTGGAACGGGATGATGAACGGCCGGATGACGAAGATGCCCCACAGGCCGAAGACAACGGACGGCACGGCGGCGAGCAGATCGACCAGATAGCCGAGAACGCTCGCGAGGCGGCGCGGTGCGTAGTGCGAGATGAAGAGGGCGATGCCGATCGCGACCGGTGCGCCGAGCACCAGCGCGATGAAGGATGACCACAGCGTGCCCCAGATGAGCGGGCCGACGTAGTCCAGGAACGATGTGTAGCCCTGGGTGGTGCCGTGGCTCAGGTCGGGGTTGGTCGACCAGTTGGCGCCGATGGCCGGAATGGCCTTGATGATCAGGAAGAGCGCGACGCCCGCCAGGATCACCATGATGAGCCCGGCGGAGCCGGTGCTCAGGGTACGGAAGATCCGGTCGGCGGGACGGGCTTTGACACGGGCCGTCCCGGCCCCCCTGCGGGGGGAACCGGGACGTTGTGGGCCGCTACCGCCCGCCCGATCTTTCTTCACGTCGCTCAGTGGTGATCGCACAGCGGTGTTCTCTGTCACTTCACTCTTTCTGGGTGCGCGTTCGGATCGGGCGGGCGGACGGCGGTTACTACTTGACGAGCTTCAGGCTCGCGGCCACGTCGGACTGGATGCTCGACGGAAGCGGCGCGGAACCTGCGTTGGCTGCCGAGACCTTCTGGCCGGTCTCGCTGGCGGCGAAGCCGAGGTACGCGGTGGTCAGCTTGGCCTGAGCGGAGCTCTTGAACGTGGTGCAGACGACGTCGTACGAGAGCAGCGGGATCGGGTAGGCCGAGGTGCTGGTGATCTTCGCGTAGTTGATCTTCTGCAGCAGGTCACCCTTCACCTGCGGGGTGGCCGTGGCCGCCTCGTCGAACGCCTGGGTGGCGCCGGCGGGCGTGTACGCGACGTAGGTCTTGGTCGTCTGGACCTGGATCTTCGCGGACTGCGCCTTGCCGATCGAGCTGTGGTCGGCGTAGCCGATGGTGCCGGCGCCGGCGGTGACGGTGTTCACCACACCGGAACCACCCTGCTGGCCGCTGGTGCCCGAGACCGGCCATGCGGTCGAGACCGGGTAGGTCCAGATGCTCGGCTGGGTCTCGCTCAGGTAGCTCGTGAAGTTGGCCGTGGTGCCCGAGCCGTCAGCGCGCGACACGACGGTGATCGCCGACGAAGGCAACGTCTGGCCGGGGTTGTCGGCAGCGATCTCCGGGTCGTTCCACTTGGTGACCTTGAGGCTGAAGATGTCGGCGATGGTCTTGCTCGACAGCTGCAGGGTGACGCCCGGCAGGTTGTAGATGACCGCGACGCCCGAGAGGTACGTCGGCAGGTTCAGCGCGCCGCCCGAACCGCAGTTGGCCTGCGACTGGGTCTGCTGTGCGGAGGTGAGTCCGGCGTCGGTGCCCGCGAAGTCGTACGAGCCGTTCAGCCAGTTGGTCACGCCGCCGCCGGAGCCCTGCGACTTGTCGTAGTTGACGGTCACCGAAGGTGCCTGCACCTTGAATGCTGCCGTCCACGCGTTCTGTGCGTTCGCCTGTGCGCTCGAGCCGCCAGCGGTGATCGTGCCGGAGAGCGAGCTGTAGTCGACTGCCGCGCTCGTCTTCGTGGGCGAAGGCGTGCTGCCGCCCGTGTTGCCGCTTGAGCAGGCAGACAGGGCGAGTGCGGAAGCAAGTGCGATGGCGCCCACCGCGGCTGCTTTGTTGAACTTCACTGTGTTCCCTTCGGAATCGGTCGTAGCCGCTGCGTCGAGCTGCGTGTGCCTCTTAGCGCAGCGAGTGTTCGGGAGACGTACGGCGTAAGGGCCGGTCCGGCCCGCTAGCGAAGCTATGCTCGCGTCCTGTCCAGAGTCCCCCCGAACAGTGAACGGAAGGTGAACTGGGGGTAACGCATGGCGCGGCGGTGCCCTTTGCACGCCGATCCTCGCTCGGCGTGCCGCAGTCGGGTGTCGCAGGCGCTTGCGAACGGCGGCGAACAAGTCGCCGCCTCGTGGGGCGTGTTCCGCAGACGACGCCTAGACGCGGGGGCTGTGCGTCTCGATGGCGATGATGCCGGACGCCGGATTCGTCGACGAGAGGTGCACGACCGAGTACTCGCCGACATCCAGCGAAGCGGCCTCACGGATGTACGCCCCCATCGTCGTCCCTGTGGCGAGGGCGATCTCCCGCATGATGTCCGGCAGCACGGGGCCGTGGCTGCAGAGCACCGCCGTCTTGCGCACGCGCACACGCTTGCCGATCACGTCGCGGATGCCGAGCGGTGAGGATCCCGACTCCCAGGCATCCTGCGACAGCTTGTTGGTGCGCTTCGGCTCGATGTCGAAGGCGGAGCTGAGCGGGGCGACCGTCTCGACGCAGCGCACCGCCGTCGAGGTGACGATGCGCTTCGGACGCCACGCGGCGATGGTCGGCACGTTGCTGGCCGCCTGCAGCTCGCCGAGCGTGGTCAGAGGGCGTCGGGCATCCTCGCCCTTCCACCCGGAACGCGGTGTCGCCTTCGCGTGCCGCAGCACGATGAGCGCGAAGGTCTGCGTCACGCGCTCCTCGGCGAGCGCCGCCCACTGGTCGATGATCTCCACATCGCGCTTGTAGCTGAGGTACTTGCGCACCTTGCGCAGCGGCACCCACTCGATGCCGGCGATCTCGTCGTTCGGCACGAACGTCGACGCGTGCACCGCTTCTTCGGTGACCTCCGCCGACCAGTAGTGCACGAACTTCTCCCGGCCGCTCGAGATGACGTAGTTCGTCACGCCGAGCGGAACGCCGAGCGTCACGTCGAGACCGGTCTCCTCGCGCACCTCGCGCTGGGCGGCCTGCGGAAGGGTCTCGCCCGGGTCGACCTTGCCCTTGGGCAGGGTGACGTCGGCGTACTTCGTGCGATGCACGACCAGGATGTTGGGGATGCCGTCGAGGATGCGCCAGCAGACGGCGCCTCCCGCGTAGATCGCGGTTTCCGTCACCGGCGAGTGCCCGTGCGCGGCCGATGCGAAATAAGCTGCATGAGCCTATTCTGCAGGTCGTCGAGCGGCTTGCCGTCCTCGTCGAGACTGTGCCTGACCCAGCTTCCGTCCGACGTGAGCCACCACGACGATGTGCGATCGTCCATGGCGCGGTCGAACAGGTCGGAGAGCTCGGCGAGGTGGGCGGGGTCGGTGAGCCGCACGAGGGCCTCGACCCTGCGGTCGAGGTTGCGGTGCATCATGTCGGCGCTGCCGATGTACACCTGCGGGTCGCCGTCGTTCGCGAACGCGAACACTCGCGAGTGCTCGAGGTAGCGGCCGAGGATCGAGCGCACCCGGATGTTCGCGCTGTAGTCCTCCTGCCCGGCCTTGAGGCCGCAGATGCCGCGCACCCAGAGGTCGATCGGCACGCCGGCGCGGCTGGCACGGTAGAGGGCGTCGATCACCGCCTCGTCGACGATGGAGTTGACCTTGATGCGGATGCCGCTCGGTCGGCCGGCTTCCGCGTTCGCCCGCTCGTTCTCGATCGCCTTGATGAGTCCCTTTCGCAGGTGCAGCGGTGCGACCAGCAGGCGTTTGAACTTCTTCTCGATCGCATAGCCGGAGAGCTCGTTGAACAGCCTGGTGAGATCTTTGCCCACCTGGTCGTCGCCCGTGAGCAGCCCGAGGTCCTCGTAGATGCGGGAGGTCTTCGGGTTGTAGTTGCCCGTTCCGATGTGGCTGTAGTGCTTCAGCACCCCGTCTTCTTC
>JBQCJQ010000401.1:0-4086 GCA_051952615.1 Humibacter sp. | reverse complement strand
CGGAGCTCGGCGATCGCGGTGCGCACGTCGTCGACCGAGCAGCGCATCCACTCCAGCGTCGGGTTCTCGAAGCCCTTCGCCTTGAGCCGGTCGCGCACGTCGAAGTCGCGGAAGACGCTTCCGTCCGGTCGGTCCGCCGGTTCGTCGAGCTCGATCGTGTAGTTGGCGATCGCGGCGGTCTTCACCTGCTGCTCGATGCGGGTCCTGACCTTCTGGGTCGTCATGCCGACCTTCAGCAGGCCGGCGTGAGCATCGTCGGCGATCGAATAGGCGTAGATGCGCAGCCGGGTCGCGGGCTTTTCGGGGAGAAGATCGTCGATCGGTTTAGGCACTGTCGTCATCCATCGGCCGCACCATGCTCTCGATGAAGGCGATCTCCTCGTCGGAGATGCCGTACTTGGCGTAGAGGTCGGCATCCGTCCATGCGTGGGAGAAGTCCTGCGTCGGCACGAAGGTGTACACCCGGGGCGTCGCGTCCTGAGTCGGCTTGTGCAGCAGAACGAGAAACCTGAAGAACCGGGTGCGGATGTACGACATGACGTTCTGCGCGACGTCGCTCGTCTCGAACGGGCCGATGTACATGTAGGTCCACGACGAGATAGAGCCCGGTTCACCGAGGAAGGGACGGCCGAGGATCGAATGCGGGAAAGCGTCGCTGCCGCTGCCGGCGCGAGGGATGAAGACCTTCCAGAGGTCGACGACGTGCAGCTCCTTGGTCAGGGTCGCGCGCGGGAGGTAGCCGACCCCGCCGTTGCGGTAGACCTTCAGGTCCCCGGCGACGGCGGGTGTCGAGGACCCTCGGAAGGTCGAGTCCAGGCCGAACGCACCGATCGAACTGACGAGGCGCACGAACTTCTTCGCGTGCGGCAGCGCAAGCGTGTCCGTGTCGTCGCCGGATTCCACCGCGGCGACCTTGCGCAGGATCGAGACGCCCTGGTTGTACCGCACGAAGACGTCGGTCCCCGGTTCGATGAGGCGTCTCGTCGCCGTGGAGAGCCTCTCGCCCTTGTCGTGGGTCGTCACGCGCACCGGCCCCGGGGAATCGCGGTCCCAGAGCCAGTACGAGATGCCGCCCTTGATCTGGGTGCCCGGGAACACCTCGTTGGAATCGGGGTAGTCCTCGATGACGCGAAGTCGGGCATCCTTCAGCATCGACTGCCGATACGCGTCGAGGCCCATGCCTCCCGAGAACCAGCGAGACGGAGTGACGTTGACGATGTATCGCGGTTCGAGCCTCTTCGCCTGCTCGACGAAGAGGTTGTAGAGCGGCTTCGCCTGCACTCCCGCGCCGCCGGAGCTCCCGGTGCTCAGCTGGTACGGCGGATTTCCGATGATGACGTCGAACTGCATGTCGGCTCCAAAGATGCGCGCGAGTCGCGCCTTGATGTCGGTGGTGTGGATGAACGCGTACGCGTGCGTCTCGAGCTCGTCGGCCCGGTCGTAGGCCGCTTTGGCAGCGCCGCAGTACGCGCACCTGTCTCCGGCCCAGACGTGATCGGTGCGCTCGAACCAGATGTTTCCCCAGTCGCGGTCGAACGATGTCGCGACGGAGTGCGGACCCCTGGCATCCTTCGAGCAGTAGACGCTTCGTCGTGCCAGCATCGCGGTGAGCCGGGTGATGCCGATGCCGTGGACCTGCTTCGTCAGGATGTGGTCGACACGCGTCGCAAGGTCGGGGATCACCGTTTCGAGCCCCCTGCCCAGCCGCGAAACGATCTCGCGGAGGAAAACGCCCGACTTGGTGAACGGGTCGAGGAACGTCACCGTGGGATCCGCCCAGATGTCCGCTCCGCCGTTCGACTCGGCCCAGGCGAGCTCGAGGGTGTCCAGCATGCGGTTCGCCAGTTCGGGCGGCGTGAACACCTCGTCGTTGGAGAGGTTCGCGATGCAGGTGAGCACGTCGGGGTTGTGGCCGCGCAGAGAGAACGGCGCCTTGGTCGTGGGAGCGTCGTTCATGCCGCGAGCTCCCGCACGGTGAGCGGCGGATACGTGCAGATCGGCCTGAAGACCTCGTGTTCGTCGAACGCGTCGAAGAGGGTCCCCTGGAAGGACGCACGCTCGGTGAGGTGGTCGTAGCGGAAGTCACGGCGCTGGTATTTGCCGCGACCGAGGTATCCCCACTCCGGGAACGTGATCGGGATGCCCGACGCATCCTTCATCTCGAGCGCGTCGCCCTGCACGATGTTGACGGCCAGGACCGAGGCGGCTGCTCTCGTCCACACGTCATCCTTCTGGACGTCATCCGTCGCTCGAACCGGGGCGTCGAGGAAGCGCGAGTAGGTCGCCAGCAGGTTCGCCCGGCACTCGGCGGCATTGTCGGCGAGCAGTTCGATGCCGTAGACGCACATCAGGGCGAAGAGCGAGTAGTGCTTCTTCTCGAAGTCGCTTGCGCCGTGCCGCGCCTGCACGGCGGCGAGCTTTCGTTCGAGCACCGGGACGAGGAAGTTGCCTGATCCGCAGGCCGGTTCGAGAAAGCGCGAGTCGATGCGGTCCGCCTCGGATCGCACCAGGTCGAGCATGTCGGTGACGAGCCATGCGGGCGTGAAGACCTCGCCGTGGTCGGCGACGCGGCGCTTCGACCTGACGAGCCGCTCGGGCGAGGTGGCCTTCGGAGTCATGTCAGAAGCGTACAAGTACCCGGACACATTCGCCCTGGTACACGTGACCGGGCATCGTGATGCTGGATCGGTGTCCCGCGTCCCCTCCGCCGCTGCAGCCCACATCGGGCGCCTCATGGTGGAGCGTCGGCTGGAGCTGGGCGAGACGCAGGACGAGGTCGCCGTGAACAGCGGAATCGACTCGTCGAACATCCGCGCCTACGAGAGCGGACGGGCGATGCCCAACGTGCAATCGCTCGTGCGGGTCGCTGTCGCCCTCAACCTCGAGCCGGGCGATCTTCTGCGTGGCCTCACGCCCGACCTCTTCGCCGTGAACGACGAGGACGGCCGGCGGCGGCGCCCGCGCTGACGATCGCCGCCATCACCCGGGCTGGGGTGACAGGTGCGTCGTCGCGTCGCGGGCGACCCGCGACAATGGAGGGATGTCACGAACGGTACGAGGCGCGCGCATCCTGATCACCGGGGCGGCGAGCGGCATGGGCCGGCTCTACGCTGAGCGTGCCGTGCTGGAGGGGGCGAAGTCGGTCATCCTGTGGGACGTCGACAAGACATCCCTCACCACGCTCGCCGAGGCGCTACGCACGGTCGCCGATCCGGGAACCGCTGTGTACGAGTACACGGTCGACCTCAGCGAACTCGGTGCCATCGCGCAGACGGCTCATCGCGTGCGCAAAGAAGCCGGCGACCCGGACATCCTCATCAACACCGCCGGCATCGTGCGGGGTTCGCTGTTCTGGCACCACGACAACGGTGACGACACCCGCAAGATCATGCAGGTCAATGCCCTCGCGCCGATGTACGTCACGAGGGAGTTCCTGCCTGCGATGCTGAGGGATGGCTACCGCGCCAAGCGCATCGTCAACGTCGCGTCGGCGGCCGGGCTGCTCTCGAACCCGCGCATGAGCGTGTACACGGCATCGAAGTGGGCCGTGATCGGGTGGAGCGACTCGTTGCGGCTCGAGCTGCAACGGGAGGACCACACCAACGTCAAGGTCACGACGGTGGCTCCGAGCTACGTCGACACGGGCATGTTCGCCGGTGCTCGCGGGCCGCTGCTCACCCCGGTCATGCGGCCGGAGTACGTGGTGGATCGCGTGTGGGACGCGATGCTCGCCGGCCGTCCGCTGCTGATGCTGCCGAAGTCGGTCGCGTTGGCCAAGGCGCTCAAGGGCATCCTGCCGGTCAGGGCATGGGATGTCGTCGCCGGCCCCATCTTCGGCGTCTACTCCTCCATGGACGACTTCACCGGCCGTCGCTGAGGCGCGACGCCCACCGTGCTCGGCGTTGGCGTCGGCGTGGGGATGCAGTCTCGTTGCGGGGGCCCTACAGTCCGTGCCTCGCGAGCCAGCCGGTGAGCACGTCGTTGAACTCCTGCGGATGCTCGACGCTCGGCAGGTGCGCCGTGTCGCTGAAGATGTATCCCTCGGCCCCGCGCACCGCGTCGACGAGGAACTGCTGCGCCGCCAGT
>JBQCJQ010000400.1:0-5111 GCA_051952615.1 Humibacter sp. | reverse complement strand
CGCGGTGGCGCCGACCAGCACGACGACGCCGAGCAGCACCCAGAACGTGAGGGCACGAGGGGCAGGGCCGTACTGCACGAGTGCGCCGCCCACGACGGTGGCGAGGGTGAGACCGATCGCGATCGCGACGGTGTTCACGGTGCTCGCCCGCTTTCCGGAACGGTCGAGATCGACGAGCGCTGCGCCCGCCGGGCTCAGCGAGAGGCCGACGCCGAGACCCTGGAAGAAACGACCGACGAAGAGCCACTCGACGTTCGGGGCCAGGGCGAAGACGAGCACACCGATGAAGATCGACGAGAGCCCGAGCAGGATCGAGGTGCGCCTGCCGATGTGGTCCGACAGGTCGCCGAAAAGCAGCAACGCGACGATGAGCACGAGCGGGTAGACCGCGAACACCGACGTGGTGACGGCGGGAGGGAGGTCCCAGATGCGCTCGTAGAGCGGGTAGACCATGGCGGGGGAGCCGCTAGCCCAGAGTGCGACGACGATCACCGCGGCGGCCGTCCAGAACGCGAATCGCGTACGTTGACGTGTCAGCGTCGAGGCGGTGGTCTCCAGTTGCTGCTCTGTCGTCGTCATGCGCTCGTCCCTTCACCGGACGAACCCGCGCTCGCCCTACTCGGCGGCGCCCTTGCCGTGCACCATGACAACCGCGCGAGCAGCGCGGCCATTCCCGAACCGGCTACTCGGTCGCGGGCTGAGACAGCACCTTGTAGCAGCGCTCGACGCGCGCGATCCACCAGGCGCGACGGTCTGCATCCGCGGCGTGCTCCGTCAGCAGGGCCTCGTCGGCCTCGACGCGGCGTACGGGGATAGAGCCGTCCACCGGCTTGAGGGGCTCACGTGTGACATCCGCACCCAGAAGGGCGGCGGTGCCCAGCCCGCAATCGAAGTCGAGACTCGGCACGGATGCCGCGAGCATCGCCCCCATCGCGAGTCCCACCGACGTGTCGATCGCACTGGAGACCACCACAGGCAGCCCGGCGAGCGAGATGATCTCGAGCGCGGCACGGATGCCGCCGAGTGGCTGTGCCTTCACGATGAGCACGTCCGCCGCGCCCGCCCGCGCCACCGCCAGCGGGTCGGAGGCCTTGCGCACGCTCTCGTCGGCGGCGATCGGGATGCCCATGTATTTCACGCGCTTGCGGACCTCGGCCAGCTCCTCGACAGTGGCGCTGGGCTGTTCGACGTACTCGAGGTCGTAGGCGCTGAGGGCGTGGATGGCGTGTTCGGCCTCGTCGACGTTCCACAGGCCGTTCGCGTCGACCCTGATGCGTCCCTCGGGGCCGAGCGCCTCGCGCACGGCGGCCACGCGTGCCACGTCATCCGCAAGCCGTTGACCGGGTTCGGCGACCTTCACCTTCGCCGTTCGGCAGCCCGGGAACCTGGCCAGAACGGATGCCACATCGCCGGCGCCGACGGACGGCACGGTCGCATTCACCCGGATCGCCCCGCGCAGCGGGCCGGCATCCCGAATGGTGCCAGAGACGCGGGCGGGCACGGGGTCGTCGCCCCAGCCGAAGTCGAGCGCGGCCGCAAGCCACGCCGATGCCTCCTCGTCGCCGTACTCGACGAACGGCGAGAACTCGGTCCATCCTCGCGGACCGCGGGTGAGGAACGCCTCGCGCACCGTGATGCCGCGGAATTTCGTCACCATCGGCAGGGAGACGACATGCGCCTCGGCGAGCACGTCTTCGAGCGGGGGCAGGTCGGCGGCGGGGAGTTGCGCAGGCATCCCCTCAGTGTGGCACCGGCGGGCTGCACGCAGCGAGAGACTAGGGTCTGTGCGTCACGACGGAAGTGGCGACATCCGTTGAGGAGGACCGATGGCTCTGGATCTCGAGTCGCTGTACACCGATCTGCACAGGCATCCTGAGCTGTCGTACCAGGAGCATCGAACGGCGAAGATCGCCGCGGACGGCCTGCGCTCGTTCGGCATCGACGTCGTCGAGGGCATCGCCGGAACCGGTCTTGCGGGCATCCTGTCGAACGGCGAAGGCCCTGTTGTGCTGCTTCGCGCCGACATGGATGCCCTCCCCGTGGCTGAAGAGACCGGCCTGGAGTATGCGAGCACCGAGCGCGGCACCGACCCGGACGGTCACGACGTGCCGGTCATGCACGCGTGCGGACACGATGTGCACGTCACGTGCCTGCTCGGCGCGGCCGAGGCGCTCGCCGCGTCGACGTCGGAGTGGAGCGGGACCGTCGTGTTCCTCTTCCAGCCCGCCGAGGAACTCGGAACCGGCGCGAACCAGATGATCGCCGACGGACTGTACGACCGTGTCCCCAAGCCCGACATCGTGCTCGGGCAGCACGTCGCGCCAGCGCCGGCCGGCGTCGTCGGCGTGCACGCCGGTCCAGCGTTCGCCGCGACGGACGACGTGATGATCACACTGCATGGCGAGGGCGGCCACGGCTCCCGGCCGGAAGCCACGATCGACCCGGTCGTGATGGCCGCCGCGACGGTGATGCGCCTGCAGACGATCGTGTCGCGCGAGGTGGCGGGCGGTGAGACCGCCGTCGTCACGGTCGGCACCTTGCACGCGGGCACGAAGATCAACATCATTCCGCCGGATGCCACGCTGGGCATCAACATCCGCACCTACGACTCCGACGTGCGCGACCGGGTGGTCGCCGCGATCACCCGCATCGCGAACGGTGAAGCGGCGACGTCCGGGGCACCGCGGTCGCCCGACATCGAGCTCACCGATTCCTTCCCTGTGCTGCACAACGACGAGGCCGCGACCGAGCGCACTCTCGGCGCCTTCCGCGCGGCCTTCGGCGACCAGCGCGTGATCGACCCGGGACGCGTCACGGGCAGCGAAGACGTCGGGTCCCTTGCGACGGCGGTCGGAGTTCCGATCGTCTACTGGCTCCTCGGCGGCCTCGACCCGCAGCTCTTCACGAAGGCGCTGGCCAACGGAACGACGGACTCCGACATCCCGTCCAACCACTCTCCGCACTTCGCCCCGCTCATCCACCCGACCCTCGAGACAGGCGTGCAGGCCCTCATCGTCGCGGCGCGGGAGTGGCTGGGGGCCTCCTCATAGGGTGGATGTCATGACCCAGCAGGTTTCGGAACTGTTCGACGCGAGCGAGTGGGTGCAGGCACCGGCAGGCGAAGCGTTCACCGACATCACGTACCACCTCTCGAACGACGGTCGTATCGCGCGGGTCGCGTTCAATCGGCCAGAGGTGCGCAACGCGTTCCGTCCCCATACCGTCGACGAGCTGTACGTCGCGCTCGACGACGCCCGTCAGAACCCGCGCGTCGGAGTCGTGCTGATCACCGGCAACGGGCCGAGCCCGAAGGATGGCGGCTGGGCGTTCTGCTCGGGCGGCGACCAGCGCATCCGTGGCCGCGATGGCTACAAGTACTCGGAGAGCGAATCGGCGACGGGCATCGATGCGGCGAGGAGCGGACGCCTGCACATCCTCGAAGTGCAGCGGCTCATCCGCTTCATGCCGAAGCCGGTGATCGCCGTGGTGCCCGGCTGGGCGGCCGGCGGCGGACACTCACTGCATGTCGTCTGCGACCTCACGATCGCCAGCGCGGAGCACGGAAGGTTCAAGCAGACGGATGCCGACGTCGGCTCCTTCGACGGTGGCTACGGCAGCGCGTATTTCGCGCGGCAGATCGGGCAGAAGTTCGCGCGGGAGGTGTTCTTCCTCGCCCGGGAGTACTCGGCGCAGCGCGCGTACGAGATGGGAGCCGTGAACGCGGTGGTGCCGCACGCCGAGCTGGAGTCGACGGCGATCGAGTGGGCCCGCACGATCCTGACGAAGTCGCCGACGGCCATCCGGATGCTCAAGTTCGCGTTCAATGCGGTGGATGACGGAATGGTGGGTCAGCAGGTCTTCGCGGGCGAGGCCACGCGACTCGCCTACGGCACCGACGAGGCCGTCGAGGGACGTGACGCGTTCCTCGAGAAGCGCGACCCCGACTGGTCTTCGTTCCCCTGGCAGTACTGAGGTGAGCCGCCAGCTGGTCGCCGTCGATGCCGGCGATCCCGATGCCGTCTACCGCGCACTGCACGATGCGTTGACCGGCGACGGCCCGGCAGTGCTGCCACGCCAGCACGGCTCGGCCGACGCACCGACCGCGGATGCCGGGCTCGTGCCCCGCAACGTCGCGCTCGTCGTCGAGACCTCAGGCTCGACCGGTATGCCCAAGCGGGTGGCACTCAGCGCCGACGCCTTGCTGGCCAGCGCTGCGGCATCCGCGAGTGCGATCGGCGGCCAGGAGCCCGGAGTCTCGCGATGGCTTCTCGCGCTGCCCGCCCACTACATCGCAGGGGCGAACGTGCTCGTTCGCTCCATCGCAGCAGGCACGGAGCCGGTCATCCTGCCGCCGGGGCATTTCGATCCGATCGCCTTCTGCGAGGCGGCCGAGACGCTCGACGCCGACCTGACCTTCACGTCACTGGTTCCCGTGCAGCTCGCGCGCCTGTTGGATGTCGCCCCATCGTCTGCCCTCGACGTGCTGCGCCGATTCGACGCCATCCTCATCGGCGGACAGGCGCTGCAACCCGAGCTGCGCGAGCGCGCCATCGACGCTGGGCTGCGCATCGTGCGCACGTACGGATCCAGCGAGACCGGCGGCGGATGCGTCTACGACGGCATCCCGATCGGCCCGGTGCACGCGCGTGAACTCGACGGGCGCATCGAGCTTGCCGGCCCCGTGCTCGCCGAGGGGTATCTCGCACAGGACGGCACCATCGACCGGGATCGCACGGATGCCTCGTTCCACACCGCGGACGGCGTGCGTTGGTACCGCACGGGCGACCTCGGCACCGTCGACGCCGACGGGCGGGTGCGCGTCACCGGCCGGGCCGACAACGTGATCATCTCGGGCGGCGAGAAGGTGTCGCTCGACGCGGTGCAGGCATCCGTCCGTCGACAGCCGGGGATGACCGAGTCCGTCGTCGTCGCGACCACGAGCGAAGAATGGGGACAGGTGCCGGTCGTCGTCGTCGAAGGCGAGTCTCCGCTTTCGCTGGCCGAGCTGCGCACCGCCGTGCAGGCCGAGCTCGGCCACGCCGCAGCTCCGGCAGCCATCGTGTCGGTCGACCGGATGCCCCTGCTCGCCTCCGGCAAGCCCGATCGAGTCG
>JBQCJQ010000399.1:0-2640 GCA_051952615.1 Humibacter sp. | reverse complement strand
GCGCGACAGACGGATGGTGCGCGCAAGCAGGCCAAGAGTCCAGCTCAGCCCGAGGAGAGTGACGAAACCGACGGTCAACGCGGTCAGAACGACGACCCACCTGGCGAAATCCGTCGGCTGTACTGTGAAGCCGGTCCTGGTGAAGAGCGAGAGGTAGAAGGCGGCGATGATTCCGCCGGCGATCGCTGAGGCGAGGCCCAGCCAGCGCAGCAGGCGCCCCCCGTACGACGCCGTGGCGTAGAGCACCCCGAGGATCGCGACGTCGACCGGCGTCACCGTCTGAAGCGCCGCCATCTGCAACAGGGCGGCGGCCCACGCGCCGATCAGCGCAATGCCGGGCGAGAGCCGTCGGACAGCCAGCGCAGCACACGCGACGAGTGCGACGAGAGTGCCGATGAACGGGGCCTGTGCCGCCGCCGACCACACGAAGAGCAGCAGAAGGCCGCCGGCGACGACGATGTCGACGACGAACTGGGTCCTGGTGATGGAGCGGAGCACCCGTCAACGCTACGCGTCGCCACGACGGCTGCCCGAACCCGCAGGCGAGAATCATTCTTCAGACGGATGCCCGCCATCCCCAGGTCTCAAGCGTCAGAACCCGAGGCGCCCCAGCTGCTTGGGGTCGCGCTGCCACTCCTTCGCGACCTTGACTCGGATGGAGAGGAACACCTTCGTGCCGACGAGCGGCTCGATCTGGGCGCGGGCCGTCTCGCCTATGGTCCGCAGCCTCGACCCGCCCTTGCCGATCACGATCGCCTTCTGACTGTCGCGCTCGACGAACAGGTTGGCGTAGATCTCGGTGAGCGGCTTGTCGTCCCGCTCCACGATGTCGTCGATCGTCACGGCGAGCGAGTGCGGCAGCTCGTCGCGCACGTCTTCGAGCACGGCCTCGCGGATGTACTCGGCGACGCGGTCCTCGAGCTGTTCATCGGTGATCGTCTCGTCGGGATAGAGCTGCGGTGAAACCGGAAGCAGAGCGATCAGCTCATCGACGAGCACGTCGAGCTGCTCGCCCCTCACTGCGGAGAGCGGGATGATCGCGTCCCACTCGCGCAGCGCGGACACCGTCAGCAGCTGGTCGGCGACCGCCGCCTTGCCCGCCGTGTCGGTCTTGGTGACGATCGCGACCTTCTTGGCCCGCGGATACTCGTCGAGGCGCTCGTTGATGTACCTGTCGCCCGGGCCGATCTTCTCGTCCGCCGGCACGCAGAACCCGATGACGTCGACGTCGCCGAGGGTCGACTGCACGAGCGAGTTCAGGCGTTCGCCGAGCAGCGTGCGCGGGCGGTGCATGCCGGGGGTATCGACGACGATCAGCTGTCCGTCCGCTCGGTTGACGATGCCGCGGATGGCCCGCCTGGTCGTCTGCGGCTTAGAGCTGGTGATCGCGACCTTCTCCCCCACGAGGGCGTTCATCAGCGTGGACTTGCCCACGTTGGGCCGTCCGACGAACGAGACGAAGCCCGCACGGAACGGCGTCTCCTGCGCGTCGTCCGCTTCGCTGCGCTCCTGTGCGCTCATGCGGTGTGTCCTCTCGTCTCGGTCGGCGCGGTCATGCGCGTGTCGTCGCGGCCTCCTGCGGCCTCCTCCATGCCGAACAGTGCGGCATCCCGCTCCACGAGCACCGTGCTGATGCGGCGTTCCCTGCCCTCGGAGCGGTCGGCGGTCATCCGCAGGCCGCTCACGGTGACCACCGAGCCCTCTACCGGGAGCCGCCCCAGCGCCTTGGCGAACAGTCCGCCGACCGAGTCGACGTCGTCGTCATCGAGCTCCAGGCCGAACAGGTCGCCCAGTTCGTCGACCGGCAGCCTCGCGCTGACCCGGTACCGCCCTTCGCCGAGCGGCTCGACCAGGGGTGCCTCGTGGTCGTACTCGTCGGAGATGTCGCCGACCAGCTCCTCGATGAGGTCCTCGAGGGTGACGAGCCCCGCGATGCCGCCGTATTCGTCCACGACCATAGCGAGGTGGTTCGACTCGAGCTGCATCTGCGTGAGGAGCGCGTCGACCTTCTTCGACTCCGGCACGAACGACGCCGGCCGGAGCAGCCCGGAAATCGTCTCGACATCCACGTCGAGCGGACGTTCGTATGCTTCCCGTGCGACGTCCCGGAGATAGAGGATGCCCATCACCTCGTCGACGTCGCCGCCCACGACCGGCACCCGCGAGACGCCCGTCGCGAGAAAGACGCTCATCGCCGTGGAGACGGTGGCGTCGTCATCCACCGTGACCATGTCGGTGCGCGGGATCATCACCTCGCGCACCAGGGTCTCGTTGAACTCGAAGATCGAGTGAATGAGCTCCCTGTCGTCTTCCTCGAGCACGGAGAGCTCGGCCGCCTCGTCGACGATGCTCAGCAGCTGTTCCTCGTTGGCGACCGTCGCCGACCTCGCGCGCGACGGGGTGACCCGGTCGCCGAGAACGACAAGGCCGCGCACGATCGGACCGATCAGTACGCGGATTCCGTGCACCAGCGGAGCCGTTGCCCTGAGCAGCCCCTTGGCGTGGGCGCGTCCCACGCTGCGGGGACTCGTGCCGACCAGCACGAACGACACCCCGGTCATGATCGCGGCGGAGAGGATGAGCGCCAGCCACCACTGCGTGAAGATGTTCGCGAATGCGAGGGTCACGAGCACAGCTGCG
>JBQCJQ010000398.1:0-12209 GCA_051952615.1 Humibacter sp. | reverse complement strand
CCCTCGAACCACGCACGCGTGGCGGGGGAGAAGCGATCGAGCACGTCTGTCACCGTCTCATCTGAACACAAACGACCGACACCGTCTCCACGTCACCCGCGGACGGCTGTGGATCTGGTGCGTGCGCGGTTGTGAATCTGGGCAGGGCCTGGTGTGGATGGGGGGCGAGTTTCGGAGATCTGCCTCCCGGCGCGGCGAGTCGCCGCGGGATGTCGGCGAGTCGCGGCGAATCTCCGAAATCCGGCCCGAACGACGGTGGCCATGGCTATCGTCGGCCGCATGCATACCTTTCTCATTCCAGGACTCTGGCTCGATGCATCGTCGTGGGAGGGCGTGACCCCCGCGGTCGAGGCGGCCGGCCACCACGCGCATCCGCTGACGATGCCCGGACTCGAGTCGGATGCCGCCGACCGCTCGGGCATCACCCTCGACACCCACATCGACTACGTGGTGCGACTCATCGATGAGGTGCCTGCCGACGAGAAGGTCGGGCTCGTCGCGCACAGCGGTGGTGCCCTTGTGGCGCACGGGGCGATCGACCGGCGTCCAGACCGCGTAGAGCGCGTCGTCTACGTCGACAGCTGGCCCGGCGGAGAGGGATCGATCGTCAACGACGACCTTCCGTACGACGACGCGGACATGCCGTTCCCCGGGTGGGACGCCTTCGACGAGAACGACGTGCGCGACATCACGCCGGCGCTCGGTGACGAGATCGCATCCCACGCTCACATCTCGCCCGCTCACGCCGCGGTCGACCCGCTGCACGTGAGCGACGAGAGGCGCCTCGAGGTGCCCGCCACGATCATCCTGTCGACGATGCCGAGCAGCGACATGCGCGACTTCATCGCTCGGGATGTCGCGTGGCTCGGCGACACCGGTCACCTCCGCTCGCTGCGTCTCGTCGACCTGCCGACCGGACACTGGCCGCAGTACACCAAGCCCGACGAGCTGAGCACGCTCATCGTCGAGGGGCTCGCCGACTGACGGAACCCGGGTCGGCCGACCCCGCGTCCACACATCGGGCGTCTCGCCGCTCATCCACATCCTCTGGCAGGAGGGATGCCCGGGCACGGGTCATCCGTATGATCAACCCATGGCGGTGCGCACTCCCGATCCCGATCCGGAGGACTCCGGGCCTCTCGGCGATGGATCCTTCGGCGGCCCCTTCGACGGCTCAGCCTTCGACGACGGCACGCTCCCCGGCGTCGGGCCGGGCTGGCTCAGCGACATCGAGCTGGAGCAGGCGAGGCACCGATTGCCCATCCTCTACGTCGAGGCAGTGCCGGTGCGCGTCGACGGACTCGGACAGGTCATCGAGGTCGGGCTCCTGCTTCGCGCGAACGCTGTCGGCGAGATCACCCGTACGGTCGTCTCCGGTCGTGTGATGTACGGCGAGACGCTGCGCGACGCGCTGTTCCGGCACCTCGAGAAAGACCTCGGGCCGATGGCCTTCCCGCAGCTTCCGGCCAGTCCCGTGCCGTTCATGGTCGCCGAGTACTTCCCGATCCCCGGCGTCTCGGCATTCACGGATGACCGGCAACACGCCGTCTCGCTCGCCTACGTCGTCCCCGTCACCGGCACGACGGAGCCGCGGCAGGACGCTCTCGAGCTGACCTGGCTCTCTCCAGCGGAGGCCGCGTCGTCGCAGGTCGCCGCGGAACTGGAGGGTGGGCGAGGGGCACTCGTCAGAGCAGCACTCGCCTCGGTGGGCGTGCTTCCGTAGGCACGAGCGTCATCGCGCCCGCCCGAGCAGGGCGTCACCGCGCCCGGGCCGGCCGCACCATCCGCACCTCGTGCGCGGCCTCTCCACCGAACGTGTCCACCTTCGCGACGCCGTCGGGCGCGAACCCATTGCGGCGGTAGAACGCCTGTGCGCGGGGGTTGTCGGCGAGCACCCACAGGTACGCGGCGGAGTCGCCGAGTGCGGCATCCAGAAGGCGTTGCCCCGCGCCGCCTCCGTAGTGAGCGCGCAGCACGTAGATGCCCGTCAGTTCCACCGGGGCTGGACAGTCCTCATCGCGTGGCGCTCCCGCGGACGCCCACCCGACGACCTTGCCGCCGGACTCGGCCACCCAGACCTGGACTCCACCGCCGATGATGTGCTTCCAGCGAGCTGCGCGGGTGTCGACATCCAGGCTCTCGAGCAGGTGAGGGGAGAAGACGTGCACATAGGCCTCCCGCCACGAGCGCACGTGCACCCGTGCGATGCCGCGTGCGTCGGCGACCGTTGCCCGCCGCACCCTGACGGATGCTTCCCCCTCATCCACAACAGGGACGATAACAAGGAGAGCGCACGTGGGTTCGCGGAGCGCGCTCTGCGCTATCGGTGACCCGTGGTTAAGCTGTTGCGGTCATGGCGGGAACGCCCGCGCCGACGCGATCGGCGCTCGAATGATCGCCGTGCATCGTGGCCGCACACTTCGTGGAGGGAACCGCGTGAAGCCGCTGACCGAGGATGACATCCGCTCGTCGTTCGTGAACGCCACCACCGAGCAGGTGGAGCGACTGCCCATTCCCGGCATCCACGAGACCCTCTGGGACGAACGCGAGTACCTCGGTTGGCGCGACCCGCAGGCGTCCCGTCTGGGCTACATCGTGCACTGGATGGATGGCCGACCGACCGGCATCCTCGTGCGTGCGGCGACAGGCGGCCTGCGGCCGGGCATAGCGGCGATGTGCTCGTTCTGCCACTCGTCCCAGCCCGCGACCCAGGTGCGCATGTTCAGCGCACCCCGCGCGGGTGAGGCAGGCCGCAACGGCAACACGATCGGTTCCTATATCTGCGAGGATCTGGCGTGCTCGCTGCTCATCCGCATCACCCCGCCGCACGCGCAGTCCTCTGAGCACATCGCCGAGCGCGGGGCCGCCCTGCTTTCCAGGGTGCAGAACTTCACCGCGACCGTGATGAAGACGGCCTGAGCTCGTCCCGCCAAGGCTCAATCGCCACTATCGCGGCTGCGCCGCTCAGTGACTCAATCGCCGTGGCGATACGAGCAAGCTCGTCCCGCCAAGGCTCAATCGCCACTACCGTGGAGGGTGTGAACGCACCCGTCGACGCCACCACCACGTCCGCCTGGGCCGAGCTCGAAGCCCACCGCAGCGCCTTCGCGCCCGACCTGCGCGGCTGGTTCGCCGCCGACGCCGGCCGAGTCGAGCGCCTGAGCTTCACGCTCGCCGATCTGCACGTCGACCTCTCCAAGAATCTGGTGACCGACGACATCCTCGCCTCGCTCCTTCGCCTCGCCGAGCAGGTGGGTGTCGCAGAGCGGTTCGGCGAGATGCTCGCAGGCGAACACATCAACACGACCGAGGACCGAGCCGTGCTGCACACCGCGCTGCGCAGACCGAGGGATGCCTCGCCCGAGCTCGTCGTCGACGGCCAGCACGTCGATCACGACGTTCAGGAGGTGCTCGACCGCATCGCGGCGTTCGCCGACCGAGTGCGCACCGGAGAGTGGAGCGGCATCACCGGCAAGCGGGTCGCCACCGTGGTGAACATCGGCATCGGAGGGTCCGACCTTGGCCCCGTCATGGTCTACGAGGCGCTGAAACCCTACGCGGATGCCGGCATCGAGGCCCGCTTCATCTCGAACATCGACCCGACCGACCTTGCGCAGAAGACGGCAGACCTCGACCCGGAGACCACCCTCTTCATCGTCGCGTCCAAGACCTTCACGACCCTGGAGACCCTGACCAACGCGCGTCTCGCCCGCGACTGGCTGTGGGAGGGCCTCGCGGCATCCGGTGCGATCGGCGACGACGAGCAGAGCAAGAAGGATGCCGTCGCCCACCACTTCATCGCCGTGTCGACCGCGCTCGACAAGGTGGCAGCCTTCGGCATCGACCCGCAGAACGCGTTCGGGTTCTGGGACTGGGTCGGCGGTCGCTACTCGGTCGACTCCGCGATCGGAACGTCGCTGGCGATCGCGCTCGGCCCGCAGAACTTCACCGACTTCCTTGCCGGCTTCCACGCCGTCGACGAGCACGTGCGAACGACCCCGCTCGAGCGCAACGTGCCCGTGCTGATGGGACTCCTCAACGTCTGGTACTCGAACCTGCTGGGCGCGCAGTCGCACGCCGTGCTGCCCTATGCCCAGCAGCTGCACCGCTTCCCCGCCTACCTGCAGCAGCTCACCATGGAGTCGAACGGCAAGTCGGTGCGATGGGATGGCTCTCCCGTAACGACCACCACCGGCGAGGTCTTCTGGGGCGAGCCAGGCACGAACGGTCAGCACGCGTTCTATCAGCTGATCCACCAGGGGACTCGCCTCATCCCCGCGGACTTCATCGCGTTCGCGAACCCCGCCTACCCGCTGTCGGATGACGGGCGCGACGTTCACGGCCTGTTCCTCGCCAACTTCCTGGCGCAGACCAAGGCGCTCGCCTTCGGAAAGACGGCCGAAGAGGTCGAGGCGGAGGGCACCACGGGACCGCTCGTTGCTGCACGCACGTTCGCGGGGAACCGGCCGACGACATCCATCTTCGCGCCGGCCCTGACTCCCCGTGTGCTGGGCGAGCTCATCGCGCTCTACGAGCACATCACCTTCACACAGGGCGTCGTGTGGGGCATCAACTCGTTCGACCAGTGGGGCGTCGAGCTCGGCAAGCAGCTCGCACTGCAGATCGCGCCTGCGATCGAGGGCGATGCTGACGCGCTCGCCGCGCAGGATGCCTCGACCCGAGCCCTTCTGGAGTACTACCGGGCGCACCGCGGCTGACCGTTGCGGCGGGAGACGACGCACTCGCGGCCAGCGCAATCGCGTTGGGGTATGGCTGAAGAGAACACCAAGGTCTGGTTCATCACGGGTACCTCGCGCGGCTTCGGCCGTGTGTGGGCGGAAGCCGCGCTCGAACGTGGAGACCGGGTCGCGGCCACCGCGCGCGACGCCTCATCTCTCGACGCGCTGGTGGAGAAGTACGGCGATCGGGTGCTGCCGCTGCAGCTCGACGTGAACGACCGCGAGGCCGACTTCGCCGCCGTCCGGGCAGCGCACGAGCACTTCGGACGGCTCGACATCGTCGTCAACAATGCGGGCTACGGCCACTTCGGATTCATCGAAGAGCTGACCGAGGAGGAAGCCCGCGCCCAGCTGGACACCAACCTGTTCGGGGCGCTGTGGGTGACCCAGGCGGCGCTGCCGTTCCTGCGGGAGCAGGGTTCAGGACACATCATCCAGGTCTCGTCGATCGGGGGCATCTCGGCGTTCCCGCTCGTCGGCATCTACAACGCATCGAAGTGGGCGCTCGAGGGGTTCAGCCAGGCGCTCGCGCAGGAGGTGGCGCCGTTCGGCATCCACGTGACGCTCGTCGAGCCGGCGGCGTTCGCCACGGACTGGGCCGGCTCATCGTCGAAGCATTCGGCCGAGCTGCCCGCATACGCCGACGTGCACAGCGCCGTTCAGGAGGGCCGCAAGCAGCGCAACGGAAATCCCGGGGACGCCGCCGCTTCGGGCGAAGCGATCCTCAGGGTCGTCGACGCCGAGCAGCCGCCCCTGCGGGTGTTCTTCGGCGCCGGTCCGCTCTCGATCGCGAAGGCCGACTACGCGTCGCGCCTCGCGACCTGGGAGGAGTGGCAGCCGGTCGCTGAACTGGCTCAGGGCTGACGCCGCGGAGCGCATGTCGGTGCGGTGGCGCGCCGCCCGTCCTGCGCATCACAGTGTCAGCAGTCGGTGTCAGCGGTTGGTGCCAGCAGTCGGTGTCAGCCCCGGGCCCGACGGCTTCCGTTGCCGCGAGACGTGCCTGCGTTGGGACGCACGACATCGCCGACCCGGATCGGCCGACCGCTGCGACCGCTCTGGCTTCCGCCGCGAGCCCCCTGGCCGCCCTGCGTCGTGCCCTGAGCACCGCGCGCCTGAGCCGATCGACCCTGAGCCGATCGACCCTGAGCGCCGCGTGTCTCGGTGCCACGACCCTGGGTCGAGCGACCCTCGGTGCCACGACCCTGCGCCGATCGACCCTGGGCAGAGCGACCCTGGGCGCTGCGACCGTCGGAACCGCGACCCTGCACATCCACGCCCTGACCATCGCGTCCCTGCGAGCGACCACGCCCGCGGCCACGCGTGCCGCGGGCGCTCGAATCGCCGGACCCTGAGCCGCCGTTGCCGCGGTCGGCGCGCGTAGTGTTCCGCGAACCGCGCCCGCCCTGCGACCCGCCCTGGGGCCGGCCGCCGCCGTTGCCCGCCTGACGCGGCGCCGGCTTCACGTAGGCTGCCGGCTCGCCGACGAGCGTCGTGACCTCGGCCGAGGTCGCCGTCACCTGCACGGGAGTGACGCTGATCGCGGCCTTGCGCAGAACGTCGCGCAGGTCGCGACGCTGCTCGGGCAGCGAGATCGTCACCACGTCGCCGGTCGCACCGGCACGCGCCGTGCGGCCCGAACGGTGCAGGTAAGCCTTGTGCTCCATGGGCGGGTCGACGTGCACCACGAGCTCGACGTCGTCGATGTGCACACCACGGGCCGCGACATCCGTCGCCACCATCACGCGCACGCCGCCGTCGCCGAACGCCGCCAGGTTGCGCTCGCGCTGCGGCTGCGACAGGTTTCCGTGCAGGTCGACGGCCGGGATGCCGGAGTCCGTGAGCTTCTTCGCAAGACGCTTGGCGTGGTGCTTCGTGCGCATGAAGAGGATGCTGCGGCCCTTGCCGGAGGCGAGCGCACGCACGAGGTCGTTCTTGCTGTCGACCGAGTCGACCTCGAACACGTGGTGGGTCATCCGGTCGACGTGGCTCGTCTCGTCATCCACCGAGTGCAGCACGGGCGAGTGCAGGAACCGCTTCACGAGCTTGTCGACACCGTTGTCGAGCGTCGCCGAGAACAGCAGTCGCTGGCCATCCGTCGGCGTCTTGTCGAGGATGCGCGTGACGACCGGAAGGAACCCGAGGTCAGCCATGTGGTCGGCCTCGTCGAGCACCGTGATCTCGACAGCGTCGAGTGACACGAAGCCCTGCTTCATCAGGTCCTCGAGGCGGCCGGGGCAGGCGACCAGGATGTCGACGCCGGCGTTCAGCGCATCGACCTGGCGCTTCTGGCTGACGCCTCCGAACACCGTTGTGGTGCTGAGGCCGTACGCGGCGCCGAGGGGCTCGAGGGTCGCGGCGATCTGGGTCGCAAGCTCGCGGGTGGGGGCGAGCACGAGGGCGAGCGGATGCCCGGCCCTGCGCCGTCCGCCGGCCAGACGGGTGCCGAGGCGGGCCGCGATCGGGAGTGCGAACGCGATGGTCTTGCCCGAGCCGGTCTTGCCGCGACCGAGCACGTCGCGTCCGGCGAGAGTGTCGGGCAGGGTGTCGGCCTGGATCGGGAACGGCTCGCTCTTGCCGTCCGCGGCCAGAACGGTCACGAGCGGCGCGGGCACGCCGAGGGAGGAGAAAGTGGTCATGGGGGTGCCTTTCTGAGGCAGCCTGCCGTCGCGGGCGCGACGGACAGGATCGAACAATGGCGAAGGCACCGGTCGGCGCATCCGTTCGCCGTGAGAAAGAATCTTCGTGCCGCGGCCCGTGAATCTGGGCGGCGTGCACCGGGTGATGCGCTCTGACGACGCAGGCGGATCCCGTCAGCGGGACCGCAAGATGACTCAGATTAGCAGGCCGTCCTTGGCTCAGCTCACAGGTCTGCGCAGGGGCCCGCCGACTAAGCTTGTTGGTCCTGGCGTGGAACGGGGGGTCGCGTGAACGATTCGGAACTCGATCGTGAACGCCAAGTCGTAGCTGGTCTGTATCGCCTTCTCGATCGTCTTCGCGACGACACCGCGCAGCGGCTCGCCGCCGTGCGCAGGCAGACCGCGGGCGGCACGCACCAGGCACGAAGCGAGCGGGATGCCTATGCCCGCCTCTACGAGGACCGCATCCTTCAGCTCCGCGATGTCGACCCGCGGCTGGTGTTCGGCCGGCTGCAGCTGGAGGCGCCCGCCGGCGGCGACACAGGGGCAGCGGCCGCAGCGACCGACCCGCTGCGCGACCCGCGACTGCGCTACGTCGGCCGCATCGGACTGCGCGACGACGACGAGCACACCGTGCTGCTCGACTGGCGTGCCCCGCAGGCCAGCGCGTTCTACCAGGCGACGGCCGCCAACCCGCTCGGTGTCGCGGCACGACGACGCCTCACCATGCGCGACCGCGAGGTCCTTCGCGTGGATGACGAACTCTTCGACAGCCACCTGCTGGCGGAAGCCGGTGCGCGTCCGGACGAGATCTCGGGCGACGCCGCGCTGATGGCGGCGCTCGTTGCCCAGCGCACCGGCCGCATGAACGACATCGTGGCGACGATCCAGGCGGAGCAGGACGCGATCATCCGCAGCGAGCTGCGCGACGCCCTCGTGGTGCAGGGCGGGCCGGGCACCGGCAAGACCGCGGTGGCGCTGCACCGTGCCGCCTACCTTCTCTATGCGCACCGGCAGAAGCTCGAGACCTCCGGCGTGCTGGTCGTCGGTCCGACGCGCGCGTTCCTCACCTACATCGAGGAGGTGCTGCCGTCGCTCGGCGAGACCGGCGTCGTGATGCAGAGCCTCGGCGAACTCTTCCCCGGGGTGTCCGCGGACACGGATGACCCCCCGGCGACCGCGCAGCTCAAGGGCTCCAAGCAGATGACGACGCTGCTCCGCGCCGCTGTCGAATCCCGTCAGAGGGTGCCGAGTGAGGCATCCACCGTCGACGTCACGGGCGAGCGTCTCGTCGTGCAGCCGGCCCTGATCGCGGATGCCCTGCATCGCGCCCAGCGCACCGGCAAGCCGCACAACGTGGCCCGGGTCGCCTTCGTGAAGCAGGCACTCTCCGCACTCACCGCACAACTCGCGGATCAGTTGCGGGCACGAGGCGGAACGCTCGACGACGAAGACCTCGTCGTGCTCCGCGAAGACGTGCGAACCAGCTACGACGTGCGCGTGCTCCTCAACACGGCCTGGCTGCCGCTCACCCCGCAGAAGCTCCTCGCCGACCTCTACGCGCGGCCTCAGTGGCTCGCCGAGCTGACGCCGAAGTGGAGCGACGAGAAGCGGGCGCTGCTGCGTCGATCGCGCGATGCCGCTCTCACGATCAGCGACATCCCCTTGCTGGACGAGGCCGCCGACCTGCTCGGCGAGGCGCCGGAGGCGCAGGATCAGGCATCCAAACAGCGTGCCAAGGAGCAGCGCAAGCGCGATCTGAGGATGGCCCGCTCGGCCATCGCCGACGCGGGCGCCGGCGGATTCGTCACCGCCGAGCAGCTGGTCGACGAGGCGACGCACGGCGACGGGCTGACCACGGCAGAGCGTGCGGCCGCCGATCGCACCTGGACGTACGGCCACGTCGTCGTCGACGAGGCCCAGGAGCTGAGCCCGATGCAGTGGCGGTTGCTGGTGAGGCGCTGCCCGATGAAGTCGTTCACCATCGTCGGCGACATTGCGCAGTCGTCGTCCGCGCGGTCGACCCTCGCCGGCGGCGGGCGGAGCTGGGCGGATGCCATCGGCCCGCTCTTCAAGAACCACTGGCGTCTCGAGCAGCTCACGGTCAACTACCGCACGCCGGCGCAGATCGCGCGCGAGGCCGAGGCCTTCGCCCGGGCGGCAGGGCTGCCGATCACGCCCGCTCGCGCGGTGCGGGAGGGCGACTGGCCCGTTCTCGAGATCCGTGCCGCCGGACGGGCCGAGACCAGCGACGCGCTCGCCGCGGCGACCGTCGGTGCGATCGAGGATGACCGAGCCATCGACGACTCCGGAACCCTCGCCGTCATCGTCCCGATCGCCCTCGCCGACGACATCGCCGACGCCGTCGCACAGCGCTTCGGCGCGGATGCGGGACGCGGCGCGCCCGGCCTCGTCAAGCCGATCGTGGTGCTGACCGCCCAGGATGCCAAGGGGCTCGAGTTCGACTCGGTCGTCATCGTGCATCCGGACGGGGTGGTCGCGGAGTCGCCGCGTGGGTCATCCGCTCTCTACGTCGCCATGACGAGGCCGACGCAGCGGCTGACGATGGTGCGGCCGTAGCGTCACCCCCTCGCGCCCTGCGTCCTCGCGGTGACGGCCGCCGCGGCCGAGCTCGCATGCACCGCGCCGATACGATGGCCGGGTGAAGACGCCGCTCAGCCCAGACGACCCCACGCAGCAGAACTACGAGGTGCGCTTCGACTGGGGCCGGAACGGCCTGCGCGGAATCGCACCGACGGCCGGGGTCATCGTCGTGGTCGACGCCATCTCGTTCACCACGACCGTGGAGATGGGAGTCGCGCTCGGGCTCGAGGTGCAGCCGTACGACGGCGTGCGGCACGAGGCGGAGGCCGCGGATGCCGCCGGCCGCTTCGGCGATGCGCGTCTCGCCGGCAGGCGCGGTGCGCCGGGCGTCTCCCTGTCGCCGTCGAGCATGACCGAGCAGAACGTCGCGGAGTTCGGCGCGCGTCGGGCCGTGGTGCCGTCGCTGAACGGATCGCGGCTGACGGCGCTCGCCGCAACCTACGGCGTGCCCGTCGTCGCAGCAAGCCTGCGCAACCGTACGGCCGTTGCCAAGTGGATCCGCGACTCCCAGACCCGCATCGGCCAGCGCGCGATGGTCGCCGTCGTCGCGGCCGGCGAGGTGCGCACAGACGAGTCGGTGCGGTTCGCCGTCGAGGACCTCCTCACCGCGGGCGCAGTGATCGACGCCCTCGGCAAGGTGGGAATCGATGCGTGCTCCCCGGAGGCCGCCGCGGCGTGCGCCGCCTACACGGGCTTGGCGCGCGGCATTCGTCACATGTTCACGGCCTCGGTGTCGGGTGTCGAACTGGCGCAGGATGACCAGCGCGCCGACATCGAGGTCGCGTACCAGACCGATGTCTCGACGACCGTCCCCGTGCTGTTCGACGGCGCCTACGTTGATGCCGAGCGAGCAGCGGCGAAGGCCTGAGACGCTCAGGCGCTCTGACGTTGCAGGTCAGGCACTGGGCAGCGAGGCCTTGCCCGACCAGTCGACCGACGTGAAGATCGCGTTGCCGCTCGCGTCGAAGCCCGTGATCTCACCGGAGACCGCGACGGGCACCGGCGCCTCTGAGAAGAACGTGCCTGTGCTGCCATCGGAGGCGGAGGCATCCGCGAGGAAGGTCGCCGCTCCGTTCGAGGTCGTGTCGACGAGCCAGCCGTGGCTGCTCCAGGCTCCGATCGTGAAGGTGGGAGCGGTGACGAGCGTCCACTTCTGGTTCGAGAGTTGGATGTCCGGATAGTCGTCGATCAGCCCGAAACTGCAGCCCGCCGGCTGGAGTGCCGGGCTTGAGATGCACGCGGCCACCCATGCGTTCACCGCGGCTGTCGCCGCCTTCTTGCCGGTGTCGGTGAGCGTGGCGGCCAGGGTGACAGCCTCAGCGGACGAGTCGGCGGAACCCGTGAGACTCGTGACCGTGGTGCTCTTGCTCGGTGCCGAGTAGTCGGCGTTCGTCGCCATCACCACGTCGTAGCGGCCGGGAAGCACGGGGAGCGAGGTGCTGCCACCGGGGTCGATGCCGATGCTCGCGTTGTTGACTCGCACGGACGCCGAACCCGGTCCATCCACGGCAACGGCCAGTCTCGGCAACGTGACCGGCTCAAGAACCCATCTGGTGAAGAACAGCATGTCCTTGCCGGAGTTCTTGAGCTGCAGCGTCTCCGAGTAGTGCTGTCCGCCGAGCTTGTAACGGACGATGACGGTCGCGGTCGTTGTCGCTGTCGTTCCCCGCGCAATGGAATACGCCGTGATGTGATCCTTCGTCTGCGAATAGACCTTCTGGGTGACGAGCACGCTGCTGTCGTCGATGTTGCCGGCCCGGAGTGCACCCTCGACATCGCCCTTCACCAGCGCCTGCATGAACGGCTGCGCCGCAGCCTGCGGCGTGTGCGCGGTCGTCTCGAGACCGAACCACACCCCGCCGGCAACGAGAAGGGCGAGCACGAGCACACCGCCGCCGATCAGGCCGAGCACGAGTCCGGTGAGCTTCTTCTTGGGAGCTGACGGCTCAGCTGCGCTCGACGGCGCTGACGGCTCGGCCGCGCTCGACAGCGCGGACGGCTGAGCCGATCGCTCGTCGGCGGGGGCAGGCGGAAGGGGAGGCATCGTTCCCGGCGTCGCGTCGTCATCGAGTGGGCCGGGAACGGTCATGTAGCTCTCCCTGAGGGGTTGAATTGCGGCGCGCATCGCCGCGAGCGAGCACAGCCTATACGACCGACCAGTCGCAGCACACCAGGGAATTGCATCCGCTCGCCCGACGTTTGCCAACTGCGAAGGAAGGGATGAACCGTG
>JBQCJQ010000397.1:0-3689 GCA_051952615.1 Humibacter sp. | reverse complement strand
GGCATGCAGGCCGTGCCGACCGAAGTGGTCGAGGCGGCGAAGATCGACGGCGCGGGGTGGTGGCGACGTGAGGCGTCCGTCATCTTCCCGCTCGTGCGCCGCCAGTTCGCGCTGTGCATGCTGCTCGCGGTGTCCGGCTCCATCCTCGTGTTCGACCAGTTCTACGTGCTCACGAAGGGTGGACCGAGCGGCTCGACGACGACGTCGGTCATGTACATCTATCAGCAGTCATTCGTGCGGTACGACCTCGGCTATGGTGCGGCGCTTTCGATGATCCTCACCGTGATCATCCTGATCATCGCCGTGGTGCAGCTCCGAGCGCTTCGCTCGACGGGACCGGAGGAGGAGCGATGAGCGCCACCGACCTGCACCTTCGACGGGCCGGCGTGGGCGACAACAGGGAGCGCATGCGGATCGACCCACGCGTGTCCCGACACCGCCGCAAGCGGGTCGACGCTGCCGGAGTGATCTACGTCGTGGTGGGGACGA
This sequence comes from Humibacter sp., assembly GCA_051952615.1. GTDB lineage: Bacteria > Actinomycetota > Actinomycetes > Actinomycetales > Microbacteriaceae > Humibacter. The sequence goes on along the minus strand of JBQCJQ010000397.1, from coordinate 3,200 downwards.
TCCTCGCGCTGCTCTTCATCGCGCCGGTGCTCTACATCGTGCTGCGGTCCTTTCTGCCTGCGGCGGCCGACGCGAACGGCATCGGCTGGAACTCGTTCGCGACGCTGACGCTGCGCAACTACGAGAAGGTGTTCGATCCTTCGGTGGATCTACGGCAGAACATCATCAATTCGTTCATCGTCGCGATCTCCGTCGCGGTGATCGTCGCGATCGTGTCGACGCTCGCCGCGTACGCACTGTCCAAGATTCGGTTCCGGGGCTCGACGATCGTGTTCGTGCTCCTGCTCGCGCCGCTCGTCGTGCCGTTCCAGGGGCTTCTGACGCCGCTGTCGATCGTGCTCGGAAAGCTCGGCCTTCTCGACTCCCTCGCCGGGGTGGTACTGGTGCTCGTCACGCTGCAGCTGCCGTTCTCGGTGTTCGTGATGCGGAATACCTTCGACGGGATCCCCCCGGAACTCGAAGACGCCGGGGCGATCGACGGCGCCGGAACCGGGCGCATCCTGCGCTCGGTGATGCTGCCGCTGTCGTGGCCGGGGCTTGTCACCACCGCCCTGTTCGGCTTCATGGCCGGCTGGAACGACCTGCTCAGCTCGGTCACGTTCCTGTCGACCGACAGCAAGTACACCCTCCCGCTGGCTCTCTCGAGCATCAGCACCTCGTTCAAGATCCCCGGTGTGCCGGTGATCGATCCCGGGCTGCTCACCGCGGTCGCGTGCGTCGCGACCGTGCCCGTCGTGGTGTTGTTCCTCGCACTCCAGCGGTACTACACAAGAGGTCTGATCGGAGGATCAATCAAGTGATCGAAACCACAACCATCGCGTCGGAGATCGGACGCCGCCACCGGCCGGTGCGCCTCGGACACATCACGCCCCGAGGCTGGCTGCTCGGCCAGCTCCGCCTGCAGGCGGACGGAATCACCGGGTCGCTCGAAGAGATCTGGCCCGATGTCGGTTCCGACAGCGGATGGCTGGGCGGGCCCGGCGAGAACTGGGAGCGGGCGCCGTACTACCTCGATGGACTCGTGCCGCTCGCGCACGTGCTCCACGATGAGCGGCTGCTGCAGTTGGCATCCAAGTGGATCGAGTGGATCCTCGGATCGCAGCGGGCGGACGGGTTCTTCGGTCCGACCGGTAACGACGACTGGTGGCCGCGGATGGTCGCCCTCAAGGTGCTGACCCAGCACGCCGATGCGACGGGTGATGAGCGGGTGGAGCCGTTCCTCGAGCGGTACTTCCGTCACCAGCTCGACGCGCTTCCCCAGCGGCCGCTGTCGTCGTGGGGACGGGCGCGTGGTGCCGACAACGCGCTCTCGGTCTGGTGGCTGTATGAGCGGACCGCATCCCCGTGGCTGCTCGACCTGGTCGATCTGATCGCCGCGCAGACCACTCGGTGGGACGACTACCTGGCGGGAGACCTCATCACGGGGCCCGCGCGCACGTTCTCGCACCGAACGCACGGGCCGAACGTCGCGATGGGACTGAAGACGGGTGCTGTCGACGCACTGCGCGACGGCAACCTCGCCGAACACGCGGCCCGCACCGAGGCATCGTTCGCGAACCTCCTCCGCTGGCACGGGCAGGCACATGGCTGGTTCTCCGGCGACGAGTGGCTCGGGGGCCGTGAGGCGACGGCGGGCATCGAGACCTGCCAGGTCGTCGAGATGATGTTCACTGAGGCCGTGCACGCGCAGGTGTACGGACGAGGCATCGACGGTGACCGCCTCGAATCGCTCGCCTACAACCTGCTGCCCGCGTCCAGCGATCCCCGGATGCTCGGACACCAGTACCACCAGCAGGCGAACCAGGTCGAGGTGTCCGTCGCGCGGCGCGAGTGGTCGTTCTCGTCGGACGATGCCGGCATCTTCGGGCTCGAGCCGCATTTCGGCTGCTGCACGGCGAACCTGCATCAGGGGTGGCCGAAGTTCGTGGCGAACTCCTGGCTGCGCGATGACGATGGTCTGCGGGTCGTGGCCTACGCCCCGGTGCAGGTCGCAACCGAGATCGAGGGAGACTCGGTATCTGTGATCGTCGACACGGAGTACCCGTTCGACGAGACCATCACGATGCGCGTGACGACCGAGCGCACGGAGTCGTTTGCTCTGCGCGTGCGGATCCCCGAGTGGGCTTCGGACTCGGCGCTGATCAGCGTCGGGGGCGTGCCCGTGGAAGGGGTCGTGGCCGTGGACGGCTACGTCACCCTCGCGCGCGACTGGTCCACTGCAGGCGACGTCGTGATCGTGCTGCCGATGCAGGCCCGCATCGTGCGCCGTGAGCGCCAGGCCGCGAGCGTGTTCCTCGGTCCGCTCTCGATGGTCTACTCGCCCGGAGAGCGCTGGATCGCGCAGGAGGGCGTCCTGCCGGGTCTCGGTCAGTGGGAGATCCACCCTCGGGGCTCGTGGAACTGGGCGCTCGACGGTGTTCGGGCCTCGTCGTCCTGGAAAGTCACTCGCTCGCCCGTCGCGGAGATCCCGTGGGCGCTGCAGGGCCTCCGCGGAGCCCCGGTGACACTGCACGCTCCGGGTGCCCGCGCGACCGAGTGGCGTATGGCCGGGGCGCAATCGGATGTCCCGCCGCCGAGCCCCGTGCTCGACTACGGGCCCGACGAGGACCTGCGCCTGGTGCCCTACGGAAGCGCGCGCCTGCGCGTCACCGAGTTCCCCGTGATCGGCAACTGGACCGACGTCGACGATCCGGACGACCCGCGGCACCGCTGATCGGCCCCGGTCCGAGCGCACCTCTCAACCGACCGCAACCTACGAAAGACGAGTTCATGGCCCTGAACGACAACACCGGCGCAGAGGCGATGCCGAGCGCGCTGCCCGTGGCTTCGCGACAGGACGGAGAGTATCCGCGCCCGCAGATGATGCGAGCGAACTGGACGGATCTCGACGGCACGTGGTCGTTCCGCCACGGAGAGGCGGGCGACCACGCGCTGCATCGGGCGGGCTTCAGCGGAGGCAGCGAGATTCTCGTCCCGTTTCCCCCGGAGTCCGTGGCATCCGGAATCGCTGCGCCGGGGTTCCATCCCGTGGTCTGGTACGCACGCACGATCACCGAGGCGGACCTCCGCCTTGCGGGATTGTCGGAATCGAGCAGCCGGATCATGTTGCACTTCGGCGCCGTCGACTACCGTGCAACCGTTTGGATCGACGGAGAGCTGATCGGGGTGCACGAGGGAGGACACACCCCGTTCTCCTTCGA
>JBQCJQ010000396.1:0-4845 GCA_051952615.1 Humibacter sp. | reverse complement strand
CTCGGCAAGCAGATCGACTGGCACCCCGACTTCATGCGGGTGCGCTACGAGAACTGGGTCGGCGGACTCTCCGGCGACTGGCTGGTCTCACGCCAGCGGTTCTTCGGCGTCCCGATCCCCGTCTGGTACCCGGTGGACGAGCAGGGCGAGACGCGCCACGACTCCCCCATCCTGCCGACGCGGGAGCAGCTGCCCGTCGATCCGACGATCGACACGGCGCCCGGATACGACGAGTCGCAGCGCGGCGTGCCTGGCGGGTTCGTCGGCGAGGTGGACATCCTCGACACGTGGGCGACCTCGTCGCTGACGCCGCAGATCGCAGGCGGCTGGGAACGCGATCCCGAGCTCTTCGGCGCGGTGTTCCCCTACGACCTGCGCCCGCAGGGTCAGGACATCATCCGCACCTGGCTGTTCTCCAGCACTCTGCGGTCGCAGCTCGAAGAGGGCGTGGCGCCGTGGGCGCACGCCGCCATCTCCGGCTTCATCGTCGACCCGGACCGCAAGAAGATGTCGAAGTCGAAGGGCAACGTGGTGACGCCCGCCGACATCCTTCACCAGCACGGTTCGGACGCGGTGCGCTACTGGGCCGCGTCGAGCCGTCTCGGCACCGACGCGGCCTTCGACCCGCAGAACCCGACCCAGATCAAGATCGGGCGCAGGCTCGCCATCAAGGTGCTCAACGCCGCGAAGTTCATCCTGAGCTTCCCGGGCGGATCCGGTGAGGACGGCGTCACGCCGAACAGCGCCGATGTGATCCGTGAGCCGCTGGACCGCAGCATGCTCGCGGAGCTCGCGATCGTGGTCGACGAGGCCACCAAAGCCCTCGACGGCTACGACCACGCACGAGCTCTGGAACTGACCGAGTCGTTCTTATGGACCTTCTGCGACGACTACCACGAGCTGGTCAAGGAGCGCGCGTACGGCGACGGGGCGGGTTCGGCTTCGGCCGCCGCCGCGCTTCGGCTCGCGCTGTCGACCCTGCTGCGACTCTTCGCGCCGTTCATCCCGTTCGCCACCGAAGAGACCTGGTCGTGGTTCGAGAACGGCTCGGTGCACCTGGCGTCGTGGCCGACGGCTGACGCGCTCGGCGAGGCCGCCGGGGAGGCCACACCGCTGGTGCTCACCGCGACGTCGAAGGTGCTCACGGGCATCCGGCGCGCCAAGACCTCCGCGAAGGCGTCGCAGAAGGCACCCATCTCGCGTGCCGTCGTGACCGCTCCCGAGGAGGAGCTCTGGGCTGTCGAGCAGGCCGCCGCCGACATCCGGGCGGTCGGCCGTATCGCGAATCTCGAGTTCACGGCGGGCGACGAGGTGTCCGTGGATGTCGAACTCGGCGACGACGCGTCGTCGTAGAGGTCGCCCAGGAGCCTCTGGGCGGATAAGTTTTAGATCACGGTGCGCATTCCGTCACCGGAATGTGGCAAGGGGGACTGATGGGAATCACGATACGAGAGCCGGCTGATGGCGACTTCTTCAGCTGGCTCGCCCTCTACGAGGACTATGCGGCCTTCTACGGCCGGGCGCTCACCGATCAGGGTGCGCTGCTCGTCTGGAGCTGGCTGATCGACCCCGCGTCAAGCGAACGCGGACTCGTCGCTGTCGACGACGAAGGCTCGCTCGTCGGCCTGGTGCACTTCCACCAGGTTCCGAGGCCGCTGGATGGCGACCACGCGCTGCACATCGACGACCTGTTCGTGCTCGAGGAGCACAGGGAGCAGGGATACGGACGATCGCTGATCGAGGCCGTTGCCGCCAAGGCTGCGGAGAACGGTGTCGGCATCGTGCAGTGGCTCGCGAAGCCGGACGACACGGATGCCCGTGCCTTCTACGACGAGATCGCCGACGCGTCCGAGCTGATCGTCTATCGTCTGCGCCGCGAAGAGCACTGACGATGCAGCTCGGAACGCGCTGGCCGGTCGGGGGAACCGCACCGGAGGTGCTTCCCTCCGTCGTGAAGTCCGCCGTGGTGGCGGTCGAGGACGAGTTGGATGCCCTCGATGTCGACGCCTCGACGTGGCGCTGGACGCTCACCTGGCTCGAGGGGCACCCCGTCGTCGAGCTCGACGACGGAACGGTCATCCGCTATCACCCGGGCGAGGACACGGCCACGGTGTCACAGCCCGGCGAGTCCTTCGCCGACGACGAGGATGTCGTCGGCTGACCCTCAGGGAAGCAGCTGGCTGCGCGCGAAGGCGGAGCGCGCCGACTGCTGGTCGCGAACCTCGGCCTGCCTGCGATAGAGGTCTCGGCGTTCGGCGTCGAGGCGCTCTCGCCGCTCTCCCCATGCGACGAGAGCACGGCCGAAGCGGATGACGGTGCGCTCGACGGCGAACCGGCGCGTGTTCTGGAGACCGATCGTGCTCATGACTTCTGCTCTTCTCCCCCGATGATCGGGAACGCGTTGAACTGGATCTGAACGGGACGAGCCCCTGGGGGCTGCTCGCGGTCGCGGTAGGCGATGACGGCCTCGTCGAGGGCGGCGTAGACCTTGGCGGCGAACTCGGTGAGTTCGCCAGGGGTCATCCGCAGGTTCGAGGTCGAGATCGAGCTCGCCTCCATCCAGTCCTCCGACAGGATGTCGGCGCCGCGCGACATGAACGTGATGAGCGCTTCCTCCTGGCCACGGCGGAACTCGCGGTTGACCATGTCGTAGGCCTCGCGTCCCGCCGGCGTCTCGCTGAGCTCGGTCGGGTCCATGGAGATGCCGATGGGCGTCCTGCGCCACCACCGCTCGCGGGCGCTGCCCTTGCCCTCGACCTCCTGCACGAAGTCGTGCTTGGCGAGCTGTCGCAGGTGGTAGCTCGTGGCACCGCTGGACTCACCGAGCCGCTCCCCCAGCCCGCTCGCGGTGAGGGGGCCGAACTTCGAGAGCTCGTCCATGATGCGCACCCTCAGCGGATGCGCCAGCACCTTCAGCGAGGCCAGGTCGACCCGTCGATCGGTGGGTCGCAGCTGCGATGCCACATCGGCGGACGGTCGCTCGGGCTCATCGGTTGTCATGCTCCGATGCTACACATGCAAAGAGTTCTTTGCAACTATTATTTTGCAATTGCTTCTTTGCAACCGAGCCTTTGCATTCCTGCGCTCGACGGGCCTCGATACGCGTGCCTGCGGCTCGCTACTCGACCAGCGAGACGCTCACGCCTTCGCGATGATCTCCCCGTGGGTCAGCGCGAACCAGCCATCCGGCGCGGCCGCCCAGTCCCGCCATGCCTGCGCCACCTGGTGCAGGTCGGAAATGGTCGCGTGCCCGCCCTCGATGGCTCGGGTGGCGAAGTCGGATTCGGTCGCGCGCTCCGCCCACGAACCGCCCCACCACTCGCGCTCCGCCTCCGACGAGAAGCACCACACCGATGCCGAGGCGTCGACGTGCTCGAACCCGGCTTCGAGCGCCCACGACTTGAGGTGGCGACCACCGAACGGCTCTCCCCCGCTGGTGCGCGCGGCATCCTCGTAGATGCGCAGCCAGCTCGCCAACCCGGGCAGACCCGGATGCCACACCGTCGCACCGTAGTCGACATCCCGGGCAGCAACGATGCCTCCGGGCTTCAGCACTCGCCGGAACTCGCGCAGGGCGGCCACCGGGTCGGCCAGGTGCTGCAGAACCTGGTGCGCGTGCACGACGTCGAACGTGTCATCCTCGAAGTCGAGGGCGTAGGCGTTGCCCACCTGGAACGTGACGTTGTGTAGATCGTTGTCGGCGGCGAGCCCGTTGGCGTTCGCCACGACCTGCTCAGAGGCGTCGATGCCGACAACGGTCCCGGGCTCCACGAGTCGGGCGAAGTCGATGGTGATCGTGCCCGGTCCGCTGCCCACATCGAGCACGCGCAGCCCCGGGCGCAGGTGGGGAACGAGGTAGGCTGCCGAGTTCTCCGCTGTGCGCCAGGAGTGCGAGCGCAGCACGCTCTCGTGATGTCCGTGCAGGTAGCGCTCGTTGTCGTGGGATGCCATGCCGCAAGCCTAGGAAGTCGACGCATCTAGGCTGAACATTATGACGACCAATCCGCTGCTCACCCGCAGTACTCTGCCGCACGGGCTTCCGCCGTTCGCCGAAATCCGGGACGAACATTACGTGCCGGCGTTCGAGCAGGCCTTCGCCGAGCAGCGCGAGGAGGTCGCGGCGATCATCGCGGACGAGTCCGAGCCGACCTTCGAGAACACGTTCCTCCCCCTCGAGCGCTCTGGGCAGACCCTGCGTCGAGTGGCCGAGGTGTTCTTCAACACGAGCTCGTCGGACTCCAAGGACGACATCAGCGCCATCGAAGAGGAGGTCGCGCCTCTGCTCGCCGCGCACCAAGACGCGATCACGCTCGACCCGCTCCTCTACGCGCGCATCCGCGCCATTCACGCGCAGCTCGACGGCCTCGAGCTCGACGACGAGTCCCGTTATCTCGTCGAGCGCTACTTCGAGGAGTTCACCCTTGCCGGCGCAGGTCTCGGCGACGAGGACAAAGCCCGGCTCAAGGAGCTCAACGCGGAGCTCTCGACGCTGACCACCCGGTTCGAGAAGAACCTGCTCGCCGACACCAACGATCTGGCGGTGCACGTCGAGGATGCGGCGGAACTCGCCGGGCTGGAGCCGGCCGAGGTTTCCGCGGCCGCAGAGGCCGCACGCGAGCGGAGACTCGACGGGTACCTGATCACCCTCGTGCTGCCTACCGGACACCCGTACCTCGCGCGGCTGGTCAGCCGTGACCTGAGGGCCAGGGTCATGGCGGCGTCACGCGCAAGGGGCAACCGTGGCGGCGAGTTCGACACCCGCGACCTGGTGCTGCGCATCACGGCGCTGCGAGCGGAGCGCGCACGCCTGCTGGGGTTCGCAGACCACGCCGCCTACGTGACGGC
>JBQCJQ010000395.1:0-8677 GCA_051952615.1 Humibacter sp. | reverse complement strand
ACGTCTGCGTCCGGGCGCAGGCGACCGCGGTCTTGCAGGCGCTTCAGCGCGTCACGGAAGATCGCGTGCCACTCCGCGAACGCGGTCGCCAGCTCGTCGTGCACGTCGAGATCGCTCTTGATGATCTCGCTGGCGAGCGACCCGAGGCTGCACCCCAGTCCGCGATCCTCGTGCGCGTAATAGGCCGCCCACCTGCGGAAGTCGTCGAAGTCCTCGAAGTCGTCGAACCGCTCGCTCCGGTGGAAGCCGAGAACGCGTTCGGCCTGCCACTCGATCACCGCCAGCACGAGGCTCTCCTTGGTGGGGAAGTAGTGATTGATCTGCGACCCGCTGACTCCGGCGACTCGGCGGAGCTTCTCGTTGTTGGTCGCGTGCACGCCCTCCGTGTAGATGAGCTCGGCGGCGTGCTCCAGGATTCGCGCACGGGTGGCCTGGCCCTTCGCCGTGAGCTGGCGTGGCTCGGAAACTGCCGTCGTCGAGGTCATGACGGTCATCCTATCAAAAATGGGCTTGACAGCCCACTATCCCATGGTGTTACATCTCAGAAGTGGACGATTTAGACCACAAAACAATCGGCCGTCCATCGGCCGCGAGCACTGGAGTTGATGTCATGTCCCGTCTGAACGTTCCCCTTTCCGACGAACTCCCGACCGACGTGCAAGACACCCTCGACCGAGTGGAGGCGCAGTTCGGCTTCGTGCCGAACATGTTCCAGATGCTTGCGTCGAACCCCGCGGTGCTCGACCTCGTCACGACGGTGCAGGCGAAGGCGAACAGGCTGCTGGATGCCAAGACAAGGCACACCATCGCGCTGGCGGTCTCCGAAGCGGACGGCTGCGAGTACTGCCTGGCGCTGCACACCGCAGGCTCGGTGAAAGGCGGACTCTCGGCTGAGGACATCGAACTGTCCAAGGCAGGAAGCTCGGTCGACCCCAAGCGGGCGGCCGTCGCACGGTTCGCCCACCGGGTGATCGAGACGCGCGGGCACGTGAGCGACGCCGATCTCGCCGCCGTACGTGGCGCGGGCTACACGGATCCGCAGATTCTCGGGATCGTCACGCTGGCCGTTCGCGCTCTCCTGACCAACTATCTCAACAACGTCAACCTCACCGACGTCGACATCCCCTCACCGTTCACCGACACGGACATGCCCGCGGTCGCGACCGCCTGAGACATCCCATCGCCCCTCACCGCCCTGACTCGACCCAGAAAGCAGAAGACACCATGGACCTCGACAAGCTCATGAACAAGCACCTCAGCCGCTACTTCGACGGCAGCAAAACCATTCCGGAGGAGACGATCCAGCAGCTGCTGCGTTTCCTGCGCTCGGCGCCCACCTCGACAAACATCCAGCCCAACCACTTCATCGTGCTGTCGACCCGCGAGGGCAAGGAGAAGCTCGCGGCGAACCTCGGCGAGCGCTTCGCCGACAACGGCGAGAAGATCCTCAACGCGTCGCACACGATCATCATGACGACCCGTGCCGACGTGCCCGCCGAGCACCTGAACGCGGTGTTCGCCAAGGAGCGCACGGACGGTCGCTTCCCCGCAGAGGAGAAGCAGGCGCACTGGGAGGAGATGACTCGTGACTTCGTCAATCTGCGCAACTATACGTACAAGGACACCAACCACTGGATGGAGAAGCAGACCTACATGCTGCTGGGCCTGACGATGATGGCGGCGGCCGAGCTGGGCGTCGAGGCCATGCCTCTCGAGGGATTCGACCCGGTCACGGTCGACAAGGCCTTCGACATCCGCAAGACAGGTCACACCACGACCGTGCTGCTCGCGCTGGGCTACCCCGACGAGTCCAAGCAGTACAAGACGCCCATCTCGCGGTTCGAGCCCGAGCAGCTGTTCACGTTCGCCTGATCTGCTCGCCCGAACCGGCCCCGACACACAGAAGCAACCCCGCAAACCCGCCACATCGGCACAAGGAGAGAAATCATGTTCGGACTCGGAGTGCGCGCCTCGAGCGGCGCCCTGGAGATCCTCGACTTTCCCGACCCGCGCGAGCCGCGCACCGGCGAACTCGTGCTCGAGGTGATCGGCGCGGGCATCGGCCCGTGGGACCCGCTGCTGCACACCGGCGGATGGGATGTCGGGCTCGTGCCGCCCGCCGCACTGGGAGTGGAGGCCGCGGGCCGCGTCGCCCAGGTCGGGCCCGACGAGACCGAGTTCCGGGTGGGAGACCTCGTGCTCGTACATGAGGCGCCCCTGCCAGGCGGCAGCGGCACGTGGGCGCAGAAGGTGCTGGTGCGCTCGGCGAGCGTCGCGAGGCTCCCGGAGGAACTCGCTCCCGCGATCGCGGCGGGACTTCCGGTCGCAGGGCTCACCGCCCTGCAGGCACTCGACGAGCTTCAGGTCGGCGCCGGCACGAGGTTGCTCATCGTCGGGGCATCCGGCCCCACCGCCTCCCTTGCGGTGCAGCTGGCGCATCACCGCGGTGCAGTCGTCGTCGCAGGGGCCGGCCCGTCGCATGCCGACCACCTGCGTGAGCTGGGAGCCGACGAGGTCATCGACACTCACCTCAACGGCTGGGCGCAGCAGGTCGACGGCCGATTCGATGCCGTTCTCAACGCGGTCATCGGCTCGTCCGACGCCGCGATCACGCTCGTGGTCGACGGAGGACGACTGACCTCCATCACCTCCGACGCCCCCGACTCGGTGCGCGGCATCGGCACGAGCAACCTCTACGTGCAGCCGGACGGGCACGCGCTCGCCGAGCTGGCGGCGCTCGTCGCATCGGGCGAACTGCACCTCGAGGTGCAGACCACGCCGATCAAGGATGGCGCCGCGGTGGCGGACCAGGTGGGTGCCGGCCGCTCGGGCGGGGTCAAGCACGTGCTCGTGTTCTGAGTCGTCCGCAGCATGACCCCGGCCCGGCCGTTCAGTCCATGAGGAAGAACACGCCTCCGAGCTTGGCCGGGTTCATCATCCAGTACTGGCCGTCGATGCCGTCCTCGGTCGCGGTGACCGTGAACATGGCGTACGGAACGCCCTCGTAGACGAGGACGGCGGCGGTGAGACCGTTGGCCTCCACCCAGCGCACCTCGACGAGATCCCACAGCCACACCGAGAACGCCGCGACGAACCGTGCCACCCGTGCGGCGCCTTCGACCGGGATCCTGGAGGCGTTGCCGACACCGCCGCCGTCGGCGTAGAGCACGATGTCCTCCGCCAGCAGCGACTCCAGCCGCTCGACCTCGCCGGACCGTGCGGCCTCGATGAACGCGGCGAGAAACCGGCGCTGCTCCGCCGGCCCGACCCGGGTGCGACTGGGGGAGTCGAGGCGGCGTCGGGCTCGGCGGGCGAGCTGCCGTGCGTTCGCCTCTGTGGTGTCGATGATGGTCGCGATCTCGCTGTAGGGGTATCCGAACGCCTCGTGCAGCACGTACGCCGCCCGCTCGGCCGGGGTCGCCCGCTCCAGCAGGAACAGCACGGCGAGCTGCAGCGTCTCGTCGCCTTCCGCCGACAGCTCAGGATCGCTCCCCGTCGCGATCGGCTCGGGGAGCCACGGCCCGATGTACGTCTCGCGCCGCGACCGCGCCGACTGCAGCTCGTTGATGGCCATGCGCGTCGTGGTCGTTGCGAGGAACGCGGCCGGCTCGCGAACGCTTGCACGGTCGTACTGCTGCCACCGCACCCAGACCTCCTGGAGGAGGTCTTCGGCGTCGGCCACGCTCCCGAGCATCCGATACGCGATGCCGAACAGCCGGGGCCGCACCTCGGTGAAGACCGCGAGGCCGTCGTCGATCGGTTCGCCAGCGACCTCGGCCTCGTTCTCGTCGGCGCCACGCCAGAGGCCCAACGGCTCCCGGGGATCGGGCAGAACGTCGAGGTCGATCTTTCTTGTCACGGCACCCTTTCTTCGACGGCAACGACGGCGGTGCGGCAGCGCGGCACGCAACGTCGTCTCGGCGGTCATGTTAGCTGGCGCTTCCCGTTGTCACGAACGCGTGGGCTGTCCGGTCAGGGCTGATGACGGCTGCGGATGCACCGCGCCGAAGGAAAGGGAAAGTCATGAACATCGTCGTCATCGGAGGCACCGGCCTGATCGGCTCGAGGATCGTCGGACTGCTGAACGGGCACGGACACTTCGCCGTCGCGGCGTCGCCGAGCTCCGGCGTGAACACCATCACGGGGGAGGGGCTGCCACAGGCGTTCGAGGGCGCCGACGTCGTCATCGACGTGACGAACTCACCGTCGTTCGCCGACGACGACGTGCTGGCCTTCTTCACCACGTCGACTCGCAACCAGCTCGAGGCGGAGAAGGCGGCAGGCGTGCGCCACCACGTCGCGCTCTCGATCGTCGGCGCCGAGCGGCTCCCCGACAGCGGATACCTGCGTGCGAAGGTCGCGCAGGAGGGGATCATCCGCGACTCCGGGCAGCCGTTCACGATCGTGCGCGCCACCCAGTTCTACGAGTTCGCCGGCCGCATCGGCGACGAGGCGACGGTCGACGGCGTCGCCCGGCTGAGCACGGGGCTGATGCAGCCCGTCGCGGCCGCCGAGGTCTCCCACGCGGTCGCCAGGGCCGCAGCACGTGAACCGCTCGGAGGCACGATCGAGGTCGGCGGCCCCGAGAAGCTCGCGCAGGACGAATTCGTGCGTCGTGCGTTCGCCGCGAGCGGCGACCAGCGCACGGTGATCGGGGATCCGGATGCCCCGTACTTCGGCACGCTGCTCACCGGCGACGAGCTGGTTCCCGGGCCCGACGCACAGCTGTCGAGCCTCACCTTCGAGGAGTGGATGTCCGGCCAGAGGTGGCTCGCAGCCCACTCGACTCCCGCGAAGTAGCCAGTCCGGCGAAGGCGTCGGCCTGCGGGTCGACGTCTTCGCACTGGACGAGAGGTCGGTCATCCGGTGAGACTGATCAACGGGCATCCACGTCACAAGGAGGAGCGCCATGGCCGAGAACTGGTCGGGAGCCGGGACGCTCGACGATCCGTGGAACCTGAAGACGCCGCCGCTCTCGTCGTCGTACACGATCCACCGTGATGACACGGCCGAACCCGCGCTGCTGATCTGCCAGGTCGGCGGCACTCGCCTCACCTATCTCGCGCGGGCGATCGACGACCTGCACGCCATGCTCGTGAGCCACGGCGACTGGATGCCGCTCGGATCAGCCGACGAGCAGAAGGAGCCGGCCGCCGGAACCGTCGAAGCGTGGGGACGCTCACCTGATAACCCGGTCGGCGGCTGGTACGGCCAGAAGAAGGGGCTGCGCGGCCGGTTCGGCATGTACATCCCGCCGCTTCTCGAGGCGCTCGGCCTCGTCGAGCTCGAGCACAACGCTCGCAACAACCGCGTGCGAGCGATCGAGCTCGCCGGATGACCCGGGCCGGTCGGACCGCGCAGATCACGGATTCGCAACGGGGGTCTTAGAGCGCCCTCAGCGGATTCCGATCCCGTGTTCGGTGGCCGACGCGCACACTGAGCCCGGGGACCGATGGAGCTCGCCCGCAGTTGTGGGATTCGAGGCATCCGGAGGAGTCATGCGTGCGATCACCTTCACCAGAAATCCTTTCGACGCCGACGCCGGCGCCGACGACAACGCGGGCGGTTCGAGAGGCACGGCATCCACTCTGCTGCGGATGCTTCTGATCCTCATCGGGGGACTTGTCGTCACCTGCGTGGTGGCTGCTGCCCTGTTGGGCGTCGCCACCCTGATCTGGGGCGGAATGGTCGGCACCCTGGTGCAGCAGCTCGCCGGCGATTGAATTCGAGCCGGCCCGGCTTCCGGTGCGGCTCAGTTCCAGAGCGTGAGCTTGCCCGGATTCATCATGAGGCGCACGTCGGTCACGAGGCCGTCCGCCACGTCGAGGGTGACGACGCCGATGATGCGTCCATCGTCTCGGAGCGCGAACCCGAGCCCATCCGGCGTCTCGCGGTCGAGCGCCTCCGTGCTCGGACTCTTCTGCATCGTGCCGAGCACGAAACGGGCGACCCTGTCGGCGCCCCGAACGGCGTTGCGCGCAGCGTTGACGATGCCGCCGCCGTCGGAGCGCAGTACCACGTCCGGGTCGAGCACCCTGATGAGCCCGGCGAGATCGCCCGTCTGTGCTGCCGCGGCGAAGGCCTTGACGACCTCGTCGTGCTGGGCGCGCGTCGCGCGACGGCTGCGGTCCTGCTGAACCCGATGGCGAGCGGATGTCGCGAGCCGTCGGCACGCGCCGGGAGTGCGACCGATGACCTCGGCGATCTCGTCGAACGGCATCGCGAAGACGTCGTGCAGCACGAACGTGACCCGCTCGGCGGGCGTCATCGACTCCAGAACCACCAGCAACGCGGTGCTGACGGAGTCGTCGAGCGTGACGCGCTCGAGGGGGTCGTCGGCGACCGTCGCCGAGAGGTAGGTATCGGCGGGGATCGGCTCGGGGAGCCATTGTCCGACATACTGCTCCCGCCGATGACGGGCGGAGTCCAGCATGTTCAGGCAGACCCGACCCGCGACGCGGGTCAGCCACGCTCGAGGCACCTCGATCGCTGCCCGTTCCTCGTCGCTGAGCCGGTACCACCTGATGTACGTCTCCTGCACGGCGTCCTCCGCCTCGGCGACGGTGCCGAGCATCCGGAACGCCAGAGCCATCAGATGACGCCGCTCGCCGAGCACCACGCCGTGCCGTGAATCGCGGTCGCTCTCGTCGAGGGTCATCCCGGTCATCCTTCTTGTTCACGGATCGAGCGCCAGCCCTCTGCGACACGGTCGCACCCGGGGTTCGAGGCCGCGTGTCACATTCGGGCGGGCTGCCCGGTCCTGAAGGGTATGAACAACATTCTCGCCTGGAGCGCGCGGCCCGTCTGGACATTCGTTGACGCAGAGGGGGCCGTGCGATGAGGATCGTCGTCGCGGGAGGCACGGGGGAGCTCGGGAAGCACGTCGTCGAGGCGGTGATCGCTGCTGGGCACCAGCCGGTGCCGATCAGTCGCAGCTCAGGCGTCGACTTGGTGACGGGTGCTGGGCTCCCGGAGGCGCTGCGCGACGCATCGGCCGTGATCGACGTGTCGTCGACGAGCAGCACCTCCACGAAGGGCTCCGTCGCGTTCTTCGGAACGGTCACCCGCAACCTTCTGGAGGCCGAGCGCCGGGCCGAGGTGCCGCATCACGTCGCGATCTCCATCATCGGGGCGGCCGAGGTGAAGGCGAACTACTACGCCGGCAAAGCCCTGCAGGAGGAGATCCTGATGGCGCAGGCGGGCGGCTGGTCGATTCTGCGGACGACGCAGTTCCATGAGTTCGTCAGGCAGGTCATCCATGGCGGCAAGATCGGGCCGTTGCAGGGTGTGCCGACGATGCGCACGCGGCCGGTCGCCGCAGCCGAGGTCGCCACCGAGCTCGTCGCGATCGCCACGGGTCCGTCGCGCGGGCTCGAGCCCGACTTCGCGGGCCCCCGTGAGGAGCGGATGGCCGACCTGGTTCGCCGTTACCTCGCCGCCGCCGGGCAGCGCCGGCCGGTGCTCGAAGTCCCCTTTCCTGGCGCCTGGGGGCGCGCGCTGCGGGACGGCACGGTGCTGCCGAAGCCGGGCGCCAGGCTCGGCCGTCAGACGTTCGACGAGTGGCTCGCGGCATGACCGTCTTCATCCGGATCGGGCTCGCCATCCTCTTCCTCGACGAGCTCGTCGTCGGGGCATGGAACGCGATCAGCCCCGAGACCTTCTACCAATACTTTCCGACGGTGGACCTGACGCCGCCGTTCAGCGAGCACTACGCCCGTGACTTCGGCGGCGCGACACTCGGGATCGCGCTGCTCCTCGGCATCGCGTTCTTCGTGCCGAAGGCGCATTTCGTGATTCCGGCCGCGCTTGCATACTCGGTCTTCGCGGTGCCGCACTTCTTCTACCACGCCTTCCATCTCGAGGGAGCGACGACGGGGCAGGCGGTCGCCCTGACCGCCGCGAACGCGGTCGTCGCGCTGCTGGGCATCGCGCTCATCGTCGTCACGATCGTGCGCGACCGCCGGGCCCGTCGCGGGGACGCCTCGTCGCCGGGTGCGGCACCACAGCCGCATCGGTACTAAGTACCATGTTGGGATGCAGTGCTAATTTGATGTCATGACTCCGAGTTCACCGACGCCGGGCGCACCGGCAGCCGGCTCGCCGGCAGTCGGCTCGCCGTTGGCCCGTGCGGTGCCCGACCTGCGGGAACGTCGGCGGCGCGAGCTGACCAGAGCTATCGCGATCGCCGCGGTCGAGCTTTTCGAGCGCAACGGCTACGCGGCGACGACGATCGAAGACATCGCCGCGGCGGTGGGCATCTCGCGCACGACGTTCTTTCGTCACTGCTCGACGAAGGAGGCTGCGGTGTTCGTGGACGATGCCGGGCTCGAGCCCGAGCTCGTCTCCGCGGCAGCCGGTGTCTCTGTGCGGCATCCGCTGCGTGACCTCGAAGACGCGTGGGAGCGGATGACGGGCGTCTTCGATTCTGATCGGGAGGGTCGCGACCGCTTTCTGCGCGTGCGCCGCTTGATGGTCGCAAACCCGCAGCTGCTCGCCGCAGGCCTGGAACGCGAGACCCGTCTGACCGACCGGATCGCCACGACGCTGATGGATCAGGTCGGGCTCGGGCTTCTTGACGCGTGGGCAGTCGCCGGGAGCTTCTCACTGGGCATGCGGGTCGCCTTCGACGAGTGGGTGCGTCGCAGCGACGGGACCGCGGCGGCGCCTTCGCTGAGGG
>JBQCJQ010000394.1:0-2793 GCA_051952615.1 Humibacter sp. | reverse complement strand
GCGCGCTCCAGTTGCCACTGGCCGAGCCCGGCGAACACGCCTGCGACGACGAGGGCGAGCAGGAGGGCGGCGATCCACTTCGGTCGCACCATCGTGCGGGCGAGGGATTCGATGCGCGGCGGTGATGGGCGCACCGCCTGCTGGGTGTTGCCGGAGATGTCAGTTCTGCTTTCGTCTGTCGGTCTTGTCCGACCTGCTGGTCTGTCGCATCGCCTCTTCGACGACCCGATCGATCGCGGCGCGGGTCTGCGCGTCCTGCTCCTCCGGCTCCTCGGTCTCGTCGCCGTCGCGCAGGTCACCGTCGATCTGACCCTGAGTCGCGGCATCCACCAGCGCGATCTCCTCGTCGAGCACGGGATTGCGCGTCTTCGGAGGTCGCCGACGGATCGGTCGAATGAGGGCAGTGCCGATCTTCTCAGAGTTGGCTGCGAGAACGGGTCCGAGAATGGCCATGATCAGCACATAAAGACCTGCGAACGGCTCCAGCTTCTCGTTGAGGCCGGCCGCCAGCGACAGGGTCGCAAGGATCAGCGTGAACTCGCCGCGGTTCATCAGGATGGCCGCGATGTTGATGCCCGCTCTGGCATCCATTCTGTTGAAGAGCGCGATCAGCTCACCGGAGACCACGTTGAGCACCACCGTGAGCAGCACGGCGATGATCACGACCCACACCACGCTGCCGAACTGCGCGATGTTCAGCGCAAGGCCGAAGTTGAGGAAGAAGAACGCAGCGAAGACGTCGCGCAGCGGTATCGAGATGCGCTCGATCTTTCCGGAGAACCGGGTGGCGCCGAGCACGAGGCCGATCAGGAACGCGCCGATGGCATCCGTCACGCCGATCAGCTCGCCGAGACCCGCGAACAGGATGGCGAGGCCGAAGAACAGGATCGTGAACAGCTCATCGTCGCGCGTTCGGAAGAGCGTGGAGACGAAGCGACCGCCCCATCGGGCGACGAGGAACATCACGACGAGGAACGCGGCGGCGACCGAGAGTTGCAGCACGATCGGCCAGAACTCCGTCTTGCCACTCAGCACCACGGACACGATCGCGAGGTAGACCGCGATGAAGACGTCGCCGATGACCGTCGCACCGAGGATCGCCGGGGTCTCCTTGTTGGCGAGCCGGCCGAGCTCGATGAGCATCTTGGTGATGATGGCGCTGGATGACGTGCCGACCATTCCGGCGATGATCAGCGCCTCCCGCGTGCCCCAGCCGACGAACTCGCCGAAGAGGAACCCGACGCCCATGTTCAGCACGATGTACGTGCCGCCGGAGATGAGCAGCCGCCCCGCGTTGCCGAAGAACTCGTCCTGATCGAACTCGAGGCCGAGGTTGAACAGCAGCAGGATCAGGCCGAAGACGGCGATCAGGCCGATGTCACCGGAGTCGAAGTTGAGCGGGAAGAAGCCCGTGTTCGGGCTCGCCAGGAGTCCGACGATCATGTAGATCGGGATGGCCGGCAGGCCGATCAGCTTGCCGAGTCGCCCGAGCACGTACGCGATCACGAAGAGCGCGCCGAGCACCATCAGGTCGGTTGGGAGCGAGTCCGAGGCGTGCGCGGCGGCGGTCGTCACCGTCACACTCCGGGCGGTGAGTCGGCCAGGGCCGGCTTGAAGACCTCACCCGTGCGGAAGTACGTGAACGCCTTGGCGACCTTCTCTGGCGCGCCCGCGACGACGAGCGTGTCGCCGGGGAACACCTTGAAGTCCGCGGCAGGCGCGGGGTTCGTGGAGTCACCGCGCACGACGGCGACCACGGTGAGCCCGACCATGCCGAGCTCGGCCGGTCGGCCGAGTCGCTGCCCGGCGATGTAGTCCTCGTAGTCGACGGTGAACCAGTCGATCGACAGGCCGGGAATCTGGTCGAGGGCGGTCAGCGACTCGGTGATCTGCGTGCCGCCGAGCAGCTCGGCGAGGGTGTGCGCCTCGTCTTCGCTGAGACGAAGCGACACCTTAGTCACGTTGGCCGTGTCTTCATCGTCAGAGAAAGTGATCAGGTCTGAATGCCCGGAGCGGTGCGCGATCACGCCGACCTTGCCGCCGTCGTCGGTGACGAACGTGTGCAGCACACCCACTCCGGGAAGCTTCACCCGTCGAACGTCAACCATTGTCAAGGACTCCCGTATATCTGCGTCTCAGCAATTCTAGTCAGCCCGCCGCGGCACGCTGCTGATGGGCGCTCCGCCCTCGGTGAACGGCGTTCTCTCCTCGTCCCCAACACCATTGTCTGCTGCCGGCTGCACATACTCGGTGGACGCTGCATGCTCGCCCTCGTGCACTCCCCACACTCGACGGATGAGCCATGCGGCCCGCTCGCCGACACGCGACGGTGAGACGTCGACGCCACCATCGATGGGGACTTATGGGAGATCAAGAGCCCGCAGGGATCGAGCAAGAACACCATCGCGCACCAGTGGTCCCGGGCAAAGAAGCAGGGCACGACTCGACTCGTCCTCGACATGGCTCGCACGACGCTCACCGACGGTGACGTTCTGGCAGAGATTCGACGACGGCTCGCGGCCGACGATGACATGACGCAGGTCATCCACATCGCTCGCGACGGCACGGCGACCCGCCTTACCCGGGAATGACGAAAGCCGCTGGGCTGTGCACGAGCACTGCCTGCGGCTTCCACCAACAGACTATCACCCAAGAAGGGAGCGGCCCCGTCGCTGAGAAATTCGGTCCATAGATCAGTCGCTACGAGATCTCGGGGGCCTCCAGGCGCACGCGGTCGGCCGAGGCGTCATCCGGCTGCAGCTGCGACTCGCGCTCGGCGACCACGCGACGCAG
>JBQCJQ010000393.1:0-8202 GCA_051952615.1 Humibacter sp. | reverse complement strand
GTCGCCGCGGCAGCAGCGGCCTGGGACGCCTGCTGCGCACGCAGCCGCCCTGCGCCTGGGTTGAGGCCGACGGCGTTGGCAACGTCGCGCGCCATCGCGCGCCACCGCGGGAAGACCCACGACGGGCCGAGCGTCGACCACGTGCGCACCTTCTCGCCGAAGGGGAGCTCGCTGTGGGCGACCCCGCGGTACATCTCGATGTTCGTACGGGTCTCGGCGAACGACCTGTCGCCTCGCTGACCCGGTGCGAACCATGCCGAGGCGCTGGCTCCTTGCACGGAGACCTGGGCGTCGTGCCGACGCTGCAGGAGCATCTGCTCCGGCGCGGTCGCCATCTTGCCCGCGCAGAGCAGCTCGACGAGCAGCACCATGTCGTCGCCCAGCACAGAGCGGATGCCCCGGGTCTTGTTCAGCGCCGACATCCTGATCACGCCGTACATCGGGTGAGAGGCCTGCGCGCGCAGCATGTTGCGCACGCGCTCGTGGGCGGTAGGGGCGTCGAGCCCCATGTGCTCATCGTTGAGGTCCTCGTAGACGACGCCCTCGCCGTTGATGATGCGGGTGCGCGGGCAGGCGAACGCGGTCTCAGGGCCGCCGTCGTCCAGCGCCGCGATCGTCGCGCTGGTGAACGCCGGCAGCTTGATGTCGTCTGCGGCCATCCAGCTGAACAGCTCCGTGTCGCAGAGCGCCATCACGTGCTGGTAGTTCCAGATGCCGCCCCGGTTCTCGTCGTACCGGTGGTAGCTGATGCGGTCGTCCTGCGCTGCCGCGTCTCGGCAGATCTGCTCCGTGCCGTCTGTCGAGCCGTTGTCGGAGATCACGATGCGGATGTCCGAGACATCCTGCTCCTGCACCGACCTGAGCGCCGAAGGCAGATAGCGCTCGCCGTTGTAGACCGGAATGCCGAATGTGAGGCGCGTCATCGGTCCTCCAGAGAGAGTGTCACCTTGGAGGCGGTGAACGCCTCGGCGTAGCGACTCTGGGTCTCTGCGCCGCGGAGACGCATGAGGCTCAGGAAGAACTCGTCGTCCCACCAGTCGCGCGAGTGCTGAGAGGGGTAACTCGAGTTGAGGAGTTGCACCTTCCTGGCCGCCGTCTCGTCGGTCAGGGGCAGGTAGACGTTGGGACGGCCGAGGTCGCCGTCCCATTTCGGGATCTCGTAGTGGAGCACCAGCGGCCCCCGCCATACCGTCGGCACCATCGTGCCGAGCAGACGGTGATCTTGGTGCGCATCGTCGGGGCGAGGGACGAACACGACGTGCGGACGAGGGTTGTCATCCCGGAATGCGTGCAGCACGTCCTTGGTGGCGCCCCAGTGCTCAGGGAGCCGTGCGTCGGGGAGCCCGCCGAACACCGGTTCGCGCGAGGCGCCGAACGCGCGTGCGGCCTGCAGCGCTTCTGCCCGGCGTTCGGGGGTGCCGGTGACGACGAGGGTGCGGAGCTCCACATCGGCTCGTTCGGCGAGCGTGAGGAGAGTGCCCCCGCATCCGATCTCGATGTCGTCGGGATGGGCGCCGATGGCGAAGATCGTGAGGGGCCCGGCGGGCAGGGTCAGTGCCGTCATCGCGCGCTCCTTCGCTGGGTAAGCACCCGCTCGACATCCTGCCACTGATCGTTCAGCCGATCTCGTGCTGCGTGTACCGCCCTGTCGATGCGCGCCTGAGCCGCGTCGTGGCCGGCCGCCAGTGCGACGGTGGCGTCGGCCACTTCGGAGGCGTCGAAGGTCTCGATGTCGCGGTGCAGGTAGGGGAGGTCTAGCTGCGCGAGGATCGCCCTGTGCTTGTCGGCGTATCCGATGGAGAGGGCGGGGGTTCCCGCGAGCAACGCCATGATCAGCGTGTGATACCGCGAGGCGATCACGACCTGCGCAGCCGACATGGTCGTGACGAGTTCTTGCGGACTCCGTGCCTCCACGACGGGGATGCCTTCGAGAGATGGGCCGAGCCCGTCCGCGAACTCGAGGTCTCCGTCATCGCCGCCGACCAGCTGAACGCTCAGGCCGCGCTTCGTGAGCTCGCGCACCAGAGACACGCACTCGGCGGCGTATCGCGCGTGCACCTCCTCGCTCGTTGCATGCGAGCTGTCTCGCCCCCAGTAGTCCATCACGCCGAGCACCACGGTCGGCCTGGCCGCCATCGGCGCGCGATCCGGCCGCAGTGCGAAGGCCATGTCGGTGACGACGGGATCGGATGCCGCGGCCCTCAGCCCGTTCTCGACCATGCTCGAGCGGGAGGACTCATCGCGGTATGACCGATAGCCGGCCGCCTTTCCAGCGCTGCGCACGAAGAAGCGGGCGATGCGGCGAGGGAGCTTCTCGACGCCGATGTCGAGGAGGACGAACGGACGCGCCGACAGACGTGCGCCCCAGCCCAGCGCCCAGATCTCGAAGGGCGTGCCGAACGCTCCCGACCCGTACCGCTCGAGTCCGCCGGTTCCCGCCACCACAACCGCGTCGACGGAGCGAGCGGCACGCAGTGCACCGCTCAACAGCCGGAGTCGGTTGCTCGCCGTCGACATCGCGCGACGAATCCTCGATCCAGAGTGTGTGTCGACCGGCCGGCCGAGACTCCGCGCGGGGATCCCGTGCAGAGCGGACGCCGCCTTCGGATCTTCGCAGAACAACACCGGCCGGTAGGCCTCCGGATCCAGGCGGTCCAGAAAGGCCGTCAGGGTCGCCTCGTTGCCGAAGTTCCCCCTGCCGAAGACGCCCCACACGCCGAGACGAACCGGCTGCATCACCAGGATCCCGTTGCGCTGCGTAGCGGAGGGACGCTCACACCGTTTCCTTCGGCCGCCACAACTCCCACGGGGCCGCGCCCGTCGCGTGCAGCTCTTCGAGGTATGCGCGCTCCTTGAGGGTGTCCATGCACGCCCAGAAGCCTTCGTAGCGGTTGGCGCTGAACTTGCCTGCCGCGGCCGCCTTGATGCAGCCGTCCATCACGAGGTCCTGGCCCTCGTCGATGTAATCGAAGATGCCCTGCCGCAGCACGAAGAACCCGCCGTTGATCCACATGTTCATCGATGCGACGGGCACGATGCCTGTCATGCCGCCCTCCTCGTCGAGGCCGACGACGTGGAACGAGTCCTGGGGCGGGACGGCGAGCAGGCTGCCGACGTGGTCGGCGGGAAGCGCCTCGATCAGTGCGTTCATGTCGGCATCGGAGACGCCGTCGCGGTAGTTGGCGAGGAAGACCTCATCGTCTTCGAGGTAGGGGCGCACACGGCGAAGGCGCTCGCCGATGGCGGTCGTGAGGCCGGTGTCGACGAACGTGATCTTCCAGTCCGAGATGTCGGATTCGAGCATCTCGACATCCTGACCGCCGTTGGTCAGCACGAAGTCGTTCGACGCCGTCTCGCGATAGTTGAGGAAGTAGTCCTTGATCACGCTCGCGCCGTAACCGAGGCACAGGATGAACTCCGTGTGCCCGAAGTGCGCGTAGTAGCGCATGATGTGCCACAGGATCGGACGGTCGCCGATCGGTGTCATCGGCTTCGGTGCCGACTGGTTGTCTGCACGGATGCGCATGCCCATCCCACCGCAGAACAGAACGACCTTCATGTCATACCCCCAGCCGCCGCGGCGCGGCGAACTCCCTGATGGCAGGAGCGACGGGTCTTCCGTGCAGATACCCGTCGGTCGTGCCGCTCTCGATCGCCCGAGCGTAGACGGCGGACGCCGCACGCACGGCCTCGACCGTGGTCTCGATGTCGTCGTCGGTGTGCGCTGCCGAGATCACGAGCGACTGGGCGAGCACTCCGTGGCGCAGCAGTTCCTGGATGAACAGGGTGCGGAAGGCCTGCGACGGCTTGCTCTCGTGGTCCTTCGTGCCGAACACCAGTGCCGACGGTCGGCCGAGGATCGCGATGTTGTCGCTCATGCCCGCCTCGGAGACGGCCGCGAGCAGCCCAGCGCGCAGCTTCTCGCCCTGGGTCTCCATGATGCCGACGACGTCTCGCTCCTCGTAGGCGTCCGCGACCGCGAGATAGGCGGCGAGCCCGGTCGTCTCCGCTCCGTGCGTGTTCGAAAGCAGGAAGACCCGGGAGGCATCCGTGTTGAGGCCGCCCAGCTCCATGAGCTCGCGCTTGCCTGCCAGCGCCGAGACGCTGAATCCATTGCCGAGGGCCTTGCCCCACGTGGACAGGTCGGGGGTGACTCCGTAGACGGACTGCGCGCCCGCCGACGACCAGCGCATGCCCGAGATCATCTCGTCGAAGACCAGCACGAACCCGTCTTCGTCGGCCAGGGCGCGGACGCCTTCCAGGAACCCGGGCGCGGGCTCGACGGTGCCGGTCGCGGCCTCCATGACGACGGCGGCGATCTGGCCGGGGTGAGCGGCGAGCACCTCACGCAGCGAGTCGAGGTCGTTGTACGCGAAACCGACGGTCAGGTCGCGCACCGCCTGCGGCACGCCTGCCGGCATCGGGCTCGTGCCCATGAACCAGTCGTCGACGGAGAAGAACGGCTGGGTGCGGCACACGGCGACGAGGTCGCGGCCGGTCGCCGCCCGAGCGAGCTTGATCGCGGCGGTGGTGACATCCGACCCGTTCTTCGCGAACTTGACCATGTCGGCGGTCGGGACCATCCGCAGGAAGCGCTCCGCCGCCCGAACCTCCCACACCGTGGGTCGCGAGAAGTTGACGCCGTCGGCGGCGGCGCGGCAGACCGCCTCGACCACCGGGGCGAACCCGTGACCGAGCGTCACGGCCTTGAGGCCCATGCCGTACTCGACGAGCCAATTGCCATCGGCGTCGAGCACGCGGGCGCCTTCGCCGCGCACGATGACGGGTGTGATTTGCTCCGGGTACTGGTCCGAACCACGGGCGTTGGTGTGAGCACCCCCGGGAACGAGTTCGTGCAGCCGTCGCTGCAACTTCGCGGACTCGGCGAACCGGTCCAGGACGTCGTCGGTCGGTGTGTTCACTGCATTCCCCCTGGCGTTCGTCGTCGGGAAAGACGATGCCCTACGGTGTCACTATGGACACAGCGTACTGGGCGGGGCGCACTGTTTTCATCACCGGGCACACCGGATTCAAGGGCGCTTGGCTCTGCGTGCTGCTGCACAGCATGGGGGCGCGCATCCACGGGTACGCCCTCGAGACGCCGGACACCTTCCTGTACCAGCGCGCGGGTGTCACCGAACTGCTCGAGCGGGACGTGCGCGGCGACATCCGTGATGCAGAGTCCGTCGCCCGAGCTGCAGAGGAGTCCGGGGCAGACATCGTGCTCCACCTCGCCGCGCAGTCCATCGTGCGCGAGTCGTACGTCGCGCCCCGCGAGACGTTCTCCGTCAACGTGGACGGCACGCTTTCGGTGCTCGAGGCCGTGCGCAGAGTCGACTCGGTCGAGCGCGTGGTGGTCGTGACGACCGACAAGGTCTACCGGAACAACGAGTGGGCGTGGGGGTACCGCGAGATCGATCATCTCGGCGGCGACGACCCCTACAGCGCGAGCAAGGCGGCGGCGGAGCTCGCGACGCATTCCTTCGCGGTGTCGTATCCGCGTGCCGGGTTCTCCGTGGCGACCGCCCGCGCCGGCAACGTGATCGGCGGTGGGGATGCGACGCCCGACGCCCTCATCCCCGAGCTGATCTCCGGCTTCGCGGAGGGTCGGCCCGCACGGCTGCGCCGGCCGAGGGCGACTCGGCCGTGGCAGCACGTTCTCGAGCCGCTGAGCGGCTACCTCACGCTGGCCGAGCACCTCGACGAGGGCGCCAACGACACGGCCTGGAACTTCGGGCCGGCAGCGGAAGACGGGCTGACCGTCGGCGAGCTCGCCGACGAGGCGGCCCGGCTGTGGGGAGAAGGCGCCTCATGGATCGACGAAGACGACGGGGGTCCGCACGAGGCGGGGCTGCTGATGGTCGACTCGTCGAAGTCCCGCTCAGAGCTGGGATGGCGCCCGACGCTGCGAGTTCCGGAGGCCATCGAGTTCACGGTCGGCTGGGAGCAGCGCGTCCGCGCCGGCGAATCCCCGCTCTCCGTCACCCGCGATCAGATCCATCGGTACCTCGCACGCAACCAGAAAGTGGAATCGCAATGACCGCTACAGACAGCGCACCCATCGAGCAGTGGCGTGACCGTTGGTCGGGCGACGCCACCGGTGTCGTCGTGCTCGACCTCGGCGAGCAGCCGGCATCCGACCTCTTCCCGCGACCGAGCGACCCGACGCCGGACCCTCGCTACCGCATGCGCATGGTCTTCAGCCCCGTGAGCGGACTGCTTCAGCTCGAAGACGATCCGACCACTCCCGAAGAGGTCATGGGCGTCGAGCCGGCGGCCCTCGTGCGACAGGCCGAGCTATGCGTCGCCGACGCGGATGCCGCGGGCCTCATCGTTCGGGGGTCGCGCGTGTTCCACTACCCGAGCCCGCACGGCGGCTCGTGGCACAAGCAGCTGGAGCCCTTCGACCTCGTCGAGGTCTTCGACGGTGAGGCGGAGCTGATCGTCGACGTGCACGGGATGATGCACGCGGCCGACCAGCGCGCCGCCTTCCTCGAGCGGCGTGCACATCTCTCCGACGACGGCGTCATCCTGTTCATGATCCACAACGCGTCGGCGATCGTGCGCGAGGGCATGTGGAACGCACTGAAGAACGGCCACTTCGCGTACTACACGACTCCCGCCATGGTGCGGATGGCCGACGAGATCGACATGGTCGCCATCGGCGCCTGGTCGTACCCCCTGTACAACAACGGGACCACGATGCTCGCCTTCGCCAAGAAGGGCGGCAAGTGGGGCTCGGTGCAGGCGGACTCCGTCACCGCGCTGATCGAGGAGGAGACGGCGCTCGGTGTTCTGGACCCCGAGCGGGTCACCGACTCCCTGCACACCGCGCTCGTGACCTCGGTGGCCGCGATCCGCGGCTACCTGGACGGAGCGAAGGCTGACGGCCTGACGGTCGCGGGATACGGCGCGGCGTCGCGCACCGCCGCCTTGCTGACGTCGGCCGATGTCACGCCGGACGACGTGGCGATGATCGCCGACGCGTCGACGGGCAAGCACGGTCGCACGATGCCAGGAACGCGCATCTCGATCGTGTCGCCCGACGAGCTGGTGGCGGCGCGGCCCGACCGCGTGCTGCTCTTCATCTCCGATCTGCTGCCAGAGGTGCGGCGGGCGATGCCGGGCATCGAGGAGAACGGCGGAAAGTGGGTCGTTGTCGACCCGGTGCCGACCGAGGTCGAGCCGCAGTAGCCGTCCGGCCTGGGGCAGGCCGTTCCGACGGGTCGGCCCGTCAGGCGACGCCGAGCGACGCCTTGTACTCCTGCCAGGAGATGCCGTTGCGGTCGCGCTCGCTGACGATCGTGATCGGGGCGGGCCACACCACGGCGAGATCGGGGTCGTCGAACGCGATCGTGACGTCTTCGTCAGGACCGTAGAAGTCGTCGATGCGGTAGCAGAAGTCGGTCACCGAGGTGAGCGCCTGGTACCCGTGCAGGAAGCCGCGCGGGATGTACACCTGGCGGTGCACCTGGTCGTCGAGCACGAAGGTGCGCACCTCACCGAAGGTCGGGGAGCCGGGGCGGGCGTCGATCGCGATGTCGAGCACGGCGCCGTGCGCGCAGCGCACCAGCTTTGCCTCGCCCTTGTTCGTGCGGCCGTGCAGCCCGCGAACGACGCCCTGGTAGGAGCGCGACTGGTTCTCCTGCTTGAAGCTTGCTGGGTCGATGCCTGCGTCGGCCAGAATGGCGACGTCCATCGTGCGGGTGAAGTAGCCGCGCTCGTCGCGATGAGGGGTCGGCTCGAGGACGATGAGTCCCTGGATGTCTGTCTCGATGATCTTCATGATCGGCCCCCGGCTCGCTCGACGTGTCCCGACATTGCGGGCGGTCACAGGCTATCGGACGCGTGCACGCGACGGGAGAGCCGTGCTCCAGGCCTCGCGGATGGCCTCGGCAGTGCGCTCGATCGTGAAGCGTCGACGAGCGTCCGCGTTGGCGGCGCCGGCACGGGCATCCGCCGCGACGCGATCGTCGAGCACCGACTCCATGGCCTGTGCAAGTGCCGTCGAGTCGCCGGGCCGCACGAGGACTCCCGTCGCCGTCGTCGACCACGGGGCGTCCGACCTGCCCCCGTTCTCGTCGAGGATCTCCGGAACCCCGCCCGCCGAGGTGGCGACGACCGGAACGCCGGCCGCCATCGCCTCGACGATCACCTGGCCGAAGGGCTCGGGGGTGGGCGACGCGTGCACGAGCAGGGTCA
>JBQCJQ010000392.1:0-4480 GCA_051952615.1 Humibacter sp. | reverse complement strand
GTTCGAGCCGATGTCGTTGATCGCCTCCTCCGGCACGGTTACCGTTGAGGGTGCGCGACGTTCTGCGCAAGGCACCGGTTCTGCGTGTGCCACCTGGGGTGAGAGGGAAAGCGAATGAGTGAAGTCCATCGCAACGACGACGCTCGCTACGACCTCGAGTTCCTGTTCACCGACGGCCTGCCCGAGATGGACGACGTCTCCGGCTACCGTGGCGCGGTCGCAGCACGTGCGGCCGGCATCAGCTACCGCCAGCTCGACTATTGGGCCCGCACCGGACTGGTCGAGCCGACCGTCCGCGGTGCAGCGGGCAGCGGATCGCAGCGTCTCTACGGTTTCCGCGACATCCTGGTTCTGAAGCTCGTGAAGCGACTGCTCGACACCGGCATCTCGTTGCAGCAGATCCGCACAGCGGTCGAGCAGCTGCGCAAAGAAGGCGTCAACGACCTGGCCCAGACCACGCTGATGAGCGACGGCGCCAGCGTCTACCTCTGCACCTCGGATGACGAGGTGATCGACCTCGTCGGCAGAGGTCAGGGCGTCTTCGGCATCGCGGTCGGCAAGGTGCTGCGGGAGGTCGAGACGAGCCTCGTCGAGCTCAACGTGCAGACCTCGGACCCGATGGACGAACTCGCCGTCCGTCGCGCCGCGAAGAAGATAAGCTGACGGATTCCGCTGGTTGAGGAGCACGGCGTAGCCGTGCGTTCCCCGCTGGTTGAGGAGCACGGCGTAGCCGTGCGTCTCGAAACCCCGCAGTCCGGGGCTGTCCGCTAGTTCTCGGCGTACTCGCCGATGCGTGCGGTGCGCAGCACGCGCTCCAGCAGCAGGTCGAAGTTGTGCGCCATCTCCTGAGCGCTCTCGCCCGGCCACACGTGGAGCGGCTTCGCGGCACCCTGAGCCTGCTGCAGCGAGGTGCGCTCCGGGAGCTGCGGTGAGAGCACCAGCGGCCCGAACATGTCGCGCAGCTCCTTGATGCGGAACTGGTGCTCCAACGACTGCACTCGCGCCCTGTTGACGATGATGCCGAGCGGCTGAAGGCGCGGCGACAGTCCACGCCTGATCTCCTCGATGGCGCGCAACGCCCTGTCGGCGGCGGCGACGGAGAACAGTCCCGGCTCCGTGACGACGGTCACGCGGTCGCTCGCGGCCCACGCCGTGCGCGTGAGCGCGTTGAGCGACGGTGCGCAGTCGATCAGCACCAGGTCGTAGTCGTGCTCGACGTTGGCGAGAGCCTCTTCGAGCTTCCAGATGTCGCGGATGGACGGGTGGGGTCCGTCGAAGTTGATCGCCGACGGGCTGCCGATCATCACGTCGACCTTGCCGGTACGGCCGCGGGTCCAGCCGCTGGGCGCGATCGCGGCACGCACGACCTTCTCCTTGGGAGAGGCGAGCACGTCGGCCACGTTGAGGTGGCCCGCGATGGTGATGTCCATGCCGGTCGAGACGTCCGACTGAGGGTCGAGATCGACGACGAGTGTGCGCAGGCCCTTGGCGAATGCCGCCGAGGCGAGCCCGAGCGTCACAGTCGTTTTTCCGACACCACCTTTGAGGGAACTGACGCTGAGCACATGCACAAGCAGCAACGTTACCGTCACTAGTCTTAGAGAAC
Source organism: Humibacter sp. (assembly GCA_051952615.1). Lineage (GTDB taxonomy): Bacteria > Actinomycetota > Actinomycetes > Actinomycetales > Microbacteriaceae > Humibacter. The sequence continues at coordinate 2,874 of JBQCJQ010000392.1, read as the reverse complement.
CTAACCGTTCCCTGAGCGGCGCGTGCCCCGCCGGAGAGGCCTGAATGTTCACAAAGATCCTGGTCGCGAACCGCGGGGAGATCGCCATCCGCGCCTTCCGTGCGGCGTACGAGCTCGGTGCTCAGACGGTGGCGGTGTTCCCGTACGAAGACCGCAACTCCATGCACAGGCTCAAGGCAGACGAGGCCTACGAGATCGGCGAGCCAGGGCATCCGGTGCGCGCGTACCTCGATGTCGAGGAGATCGTGAGGGTGGCGAAAGAGGCCGGTGCCGACGCCATCTACCCCGGATACGGGTTCCTCTCCGAGAATCCGGAACTGGCGGAAGCCGCCGCTGCGGCCGGCATCACGTTCATCGGTCCGAGTGCCGACGTGCTGCGGATGGCCGGTAACAAGGTCACCGCGAAAGAGCACGCGATCGCAGCAGGCGTGCCCGTGCTGGCGTCCACCCCGCCGTCGCGCGACCTCGACGAGCTGATCGCCGGCGCCGAGTCGATCGGCTTCCCGATCTTCGCGAAGGCCGTAGCCGGCGGCGGCGGTCGCGGGATGCGCAGGGTCGACACCATGGCAGAGCTACGCCCGGCCCTCCAAGAGGCGATGAGGGAAGCGGACAGCGCCTTCGGCGACCCGACGATGTTCCTGGAGCAGGCCGTGCTCCGCCCGAGGCACATCGAGGTCCAGGTGCTGGCCGACGCCACGGGGCACACCGTGCACCTCTTCGAGCGCGACTGCTCCGTTCAGCGTCGTCACCAGAAAGTGCTCGAGATCGCGCCTGCGCCGAATCTGCCGGATGACGTGCGTCAGGCCCTCTATCGTGACGCGATCGCCTTCGCGGAGTCCATCGGATACGTGAACGCCGGAACCGTGGAGTTCCTGCTCGACACGGCGGGGGAGCGCGCGGGACAGCACGTCTTCATCGAGATGAACCCGCGCATCCAGGTGGAGCACACGGTCACCGAGGAGGTGACCGACGTCGACCTGGTTCAGTCGCAGATCCGCATCGCCGCCGGGGAGACGCTGGCCGACCTCGGGCTCCGACAGGAGACCATCCAGCTGCACGGTGCGGCCATCCAGTGCCGCATCACCACGGAGGACCCGACCCAGGGATTCCGCCCGGACACCGGCACGATCACCACGTATCGGTCGCCTGGTGGCGGCGGCATCCGTCTCGACGGCGGCACGGTCGCCGCCGGCGCGCAGATCAGCCCGCACTTCGACTCCATGCTCGCGAAGCTCACCTGCCGCGGCCGCGACTTCGGTGCGGCCGTGCAGCGCGCAAGGCGTGCCCTGGCGGAGTTCCGCATCAGAGGCGTCGCAACGAACATCCCGTTCCTCCAGGCGGTGCTCGACGACTCGTCCTTCGTCGCGGGCGACCTGAGCACGTCGTTCATCGAGGAACGACCCCAGCTGCTGCGCGGACGCGTCTCGAAGGACCGCGGAACGAAGCTGCTGAACTGGCTCGTCGACGTCACCGTCAACCAGCCGAACGGACCACGTCCGCAGGTGGCGGATCCCGTGACGAAGCTGCCGGCGATCGACCTGCAGGCGCCCGCGCCGGACGGGTCCCGCCAACGCCTTCTCGCGCTCGGCCCCGCCGGGTTCGCACGCGAGCTGCGAGCCCAGAAGGCACTCGCTGTGACGGAGACGACGTTCCGCGACGCCCACCAGTCGCTGCTGGCGACCCGCGTGCGCACCAGGGACCTGCTGGCGGTCGCGCCGTATGTCTCCCGTCTCACGCCGCAGCTGCTGTCGGTGGAGGCGTGGGGTGGCGCGACCTACGACGTCGCGCTCCGATTCCTCGGCGAAGACCCGTGGGAGCGTCTGGCGTCGCTGCGCGAGGCGCTGCCGAACCTGAACATCCAGATGCTGCTCCGCGGGCGCAACACGGTCGGATACACGCCGTATCCCACCGAGGTCACAGATGCCTTCGTGCGTGAGGCCGCAGCCACCGGAGTCGACATCTTCCGCATCTTCGACGCCCTCAACGACGTGAGCCAGATGCGGCCGGCGATCGACTCCGTGCTCGAGACCGGAACTGCGGTCGCCGAGGTCGCCGTCTGCTACACGGGCGACGTGCTCGACCCTTCGGAAGACCTCTACAACCTCGACTACTACCTCCGGCTCGCCGAGAGCATCGTCGAGTCAGGCGCCCACGTGCTCGCGATCAAAGACATGGCGGGGCTGCTGCGCCCAGGGGCCGCCGAGCTTCTCGTCCGCTCGTTCCGAGAGCGGTTCGACGTTCCCGTCCACGTTCACACGCACGACACCGCCGGTGGACAGCTGGCGACGCTGCTCGCCGCGAGCGCTGCTGGCGCAGACGCCGTCGACGTGGCGAGCGCACAGATGGCGGGCACGAAGAGCCAGCCATCGGCATCCGCTCTCGTCGCAGCGCTTGCCCACTCGGAACGCGACACCGGCATTCCGCTGAGCAACGTGACCGACCTCGAGCCGTACTGGGCCGCCGTTCGTGGCCTCTACGCCCCGTTCGAGTCCGGGCTCCCGGGGCCGACGGGACGGGTCTACACGCACGAGATCCCCGGCGGCCAGCTGTCGAACCTCAGGCAGCAGGCCAAGGCGCTCGGACTGGCCGAGGACTTCGAGCTCATCGAGGACATGTACGCGGCCGCGAACCGCATACTCGGGCGCATCCCCAAGGTGACTCCGTCGTCGAAGGTGGTCGGCGACCTCGCGCTGCACCTCGCCGCGGTGCACGCGGACCCAGCAGACTTCGAGGCCAACCCGCAGAAGTACGACGTTCCTGACTCGGTCGTCGGATTCATGGCAGGGGAGCTCGGCGATCTGCCGGGCGGATGGCCAGAGCCGTTCCGCGCCAAGGTGCTCGAGGGCAAGACCGTGCGCATCGGTGTCACCGAGC
>JBQCJQ010000391.1:0-3590 GCA_051952615.1 Humibacter sp. | reverse complement strand
CCCACCGGGCGCCCAGCGCGAAGTCGTCGCCACCGCCCCGCACGCCCAGCGCGAAGTCGTCGCCACCTCACGGGGCGCCCAGCGCGAAGTCGTCGCCACTTGTTGCGGAAACACCCACCGCGTACCCGCACGAAGTGGCGACCATTTGAGGCGGGGCGGGCAGCCCGCCGGGCGCCCAGCACGAGTCATCACCACCTCACGGGGCGCCCAGCGCAAAGTCGTCGCCACTTGTTGCGGAATCACCCGCCGAGTACCCGCACGAACTGGCGACGACTTGAGGGGTGGGGGTGATCCCGGGGCGGGGTGATCACCGGGGCCGGGTGATCACCGGGGCGGGCGACCAAACGCGGGCGTCGCCGCGGGCGCGGCGGGAGCGGCCGCGGGTCACACCGCGCCGAGGGTGGAGCCGCGGGTGACGAGCATCGGCTGCACATACTCGACGCCCGGGTGCGGAGTTCCTCCGATGGCGTCGAGCAGCAGCTCCGCTGCGCGTCGGCCGATCTCGCCGAGGCGGTTGTTCACGGTCGTGAGCGGCGGGCGAGTTCCCTCGACCACGACATCCCAGTCGTCGAATCCCGTCACGGCGATCTCGTCGGGGATGCTCACCCCGCGTTCGCGCAGCCGATCGGCCACCCCGCGCGCGATCTGGTCACTGCCGCACGTGATGGCGTCCGGTGAGGTGCCGTCGGTGTGGTCGAGCAGGATGTCCACCGCAGCCCTTCCCCACGCCTCGGTCCACGCCCCGTAGAGCGGCTCGTGCACGAGCGGTCGTCCGGCGCCGTCCGCCGCTGCGGCCATCGCGTCGGCCCGCACGCTGGCGCTGAAGTGGTCACGCGGGCCGGTGACGTGGGCGATCCGAGTGCGGCCGAGGCTCGCGAGGTGTTCGTAGACGAGCCGCGCCCCTGCTGCGTCATCCGGCATGACGGAGATGCTGCCGGCATCCGAAGCCGGAGCGTGCGCGTAGACCACCGGAAGGTCGACGTCGATCGGCGAGCGTGCATCGGTGCGCGGCCCGGTCACGATCAGACCATCGACGCGCTGCTCGACCAGGCGCTGCACGTAGTACTGCTCGCGCATGGGGTCGTCGCGGGTGTCGCACAGCAGCACCAGGATCTGGCCGAGGCTGAGCGCGTTCTCCGCGCCGAGCAGGATGGGCAGGCTGAACCGGCCGACCGAGTCGCCGGTGAGCAGAGCCACCGTCACCGTGTCGTCAGAGCCGGACCGGGGAGGGCGGGCGGTGAAGCCGAGGCTGTCGGCGGCATCCAGCACGCGTTGCCTGGTGCTCTCGCGCAACTGGCCCGTGCCGTTCAGCGCCTTGGATGCCGTCGCCTGCGACACCCCGGCCGCCGCGGCGACATCGGCGACACGCACGGACGACGTCATGGCCGGTGTGGTCTTCGCCATGACCTCTCCTCCGTCGATGCCGATGTGCGCGGGTGTCCGCCGCCGCCATTCCGCCGCCGCGATTCCGCCACGATACCAAGGCGAAGCCCCTTGACCCGACGGAACCGGACACGTACCGTTGTACCCGATTCGGAATCATTCCGGAACATTTCCTCTACATTCCGTCGTGCCGCATGCTGCGCCGCGCCGTCCGTTCCCCACCGATGAGGATCGATCGTGACCGATACCACCACCATCTCCGCACCCGACTCGACGCACGTGGTCGACGGCCCGGCGCATCCGCTCGCCGACACCACCCTGCGTCCGCTTCCGCTCTCCGCTGTGCGTCTCGGCGAGGGCTTTTGGCTCGACCGCCAGCGCGTCAACCGCGACGTCTCCATCCCGGATGGCCTTCGCCAGCTGCACGACGCCGACAACCTGCGCAACTTCGAGATCGCCATCGGCCGCGTCGAGGGTGAGGCGGTCGGCCCGATCTTCGCCGATTCCGACGTTTACAAGTGGCTCGAGGCCGCCGCGTGGGAGTACGCCCGCGAGCACGACGAGCAGCTGCTGGCCGACCAGCTCGAGATCACCGCCCTCGTCGCCGAGGCGCAGGAGGATGACGGCTACCTCAACACCGTCGTGAAGCTTCGCGAGGGTCAGCGCTACCGCGATCCCTCGCGCAACCACGAGCACTACTGCGCGGGGCACCTGATCCAGGCGGGCGTCGCCCAGAAGCGCGCGACCGGACGCGACGACCTGCTGAAGGTCGCCATCGGCGTCGCCGACCACCTCGTGCGGGAATTCGGCCCCGGCTCGACCGGTGACGTCGACGGGCATCCCGTCATCGAGACCGCTCTTGTCGAGCTCTACCGCGAGACAGGAGAGAAGAAGTACCTCGACCTCGCCGACTGGTTCATCACCGCCCGCGGCCACCGCACGCTGGAGAAGTACGACCACAACGCGACGTACCTCTCGGACCGCGTACCGGTGCGCGAGGCGACCACCGTCGAAGGCCACGCCGTGCGTGCCGTCTACCTCACCACCGGCGCCACCGATGTGGCGATCGAGAACAAGGATGACGAGCTTCTCGCCGTGCTCGGCAAGCAGTACGACCACATGGCCGCCACGAAGCAGTACGTCACCGGCGGGCTCGGATCCCGCTGGGAAGGCGAGGCGTTCGGCGATCCGTACGAGCTGCCGTCCGACCGCGCGTATGCGGAGACCTGCGCCGCGATCGGCGCTGTGCAGTGGGCGTGGCGCATGCTGCTGGCCACCGGCAAGGCATCCTATGCCGACCAGGTCGAGCGTCTGCTCTTCAACGGTTTCCTCGCCGGGGTCTCGCTGCGCGGCGGCGACTACTTCTACGTCAACCCGCTGCAGGTGCGCCACGAGGCCCACGCCGACGACGAGCGCAACCCTGCGGGCGGCCGCCTGCGCTGGTTCGGCTGCGCCTGCTGCCCGCCGAACATCATGCGCACGCTCTCGACCCTCGGAGGCTACGTTGCGACGGATGACGACCACGGCGTCCAGCTGCACCAGTACGTGTCAGGTACCTACCGCGCCCAGACGGCGTCCGGCGAGGTCGAGCTCTCGGTCGAGACCGGCTACCCGTTCGACGGCGACGTGCATGTCACGGTCGTGGCCGCCCCGCAGGCGCCCGTCACGCTGAGCCTGCGCGTTCCCGCTTGGGCCGAGGGCGCGACGCTGGACGGCGCCGCGGTGGTGGCGGGCGAGTACGCCGAGATCACCCGCGAGTTCTCCGCAGGTGACACGGTCGACCTGACCCTGCCCCTCGCCCTGCGTGTGACCCGTCCGCACCCCCGAGTGGATGCCGTGCGAGACAGCATCGCAATCGAGCGTGGCCCTCTCGTGTACGCGTTCGAGGCGGTGGACCAGCCGGACGGCGTCGTGCTCGACGATGTCACCGTCGACGCCGCGTCGGTCGCCGAGGGCGATGCTCCCGCGCTCGTTCCCGGCCTGGTGGGCGTCACCGTGACCGGCACCGAGGGTGAGCAGCTCACGGGCATCCCGTACTTCGCATGGGCCAACCGCGAGGTGAGCGACATGCGGGTGTGGCTGCGGGAACGCTAGGCCGTACCCTCACCCCGCCGCCGTGACGCGAGACTTCGAGTACGCGATGAGACTTCGCGCATAGGCCCAAGTTTCGCCGCGTACTCGAAGTCTCGCACGGTGGGTCGAAGTCT
>JBQCJQ010000390.1:0-2739 GCA_051952615.1 Humibacter sp. | reverse complement strand
GACGCACGTTGGAGTCGGATTCTGGCCGTATTAGATGAGAGGCAGCTGGAGTTCGGAGTTCTCGCGGGCGACATCGCCGCGTCCATCGGGTTCACGAAGCCGTCCGACATCGACGGCGCCGATCCGCTCTCGGGATGGAGCACACTGCAGTCGGCAGGCCTCCTCGAGCTGCGGGAGCGCACCGACGGCGCGCCCCTCGCCGGCGGCGTCGAGATCGCGCTGCTGTCGCAGGCACTGGGCGCCGCGCTGTCACCCGCCCCCTACCTCGCCGGCGGAGCGCTGGCGGTCGACCTCATCAGCCGCTCCGGCGACCCCGGCACGTGGCTGCCGGGCCTGCTCGCGGGCACGGATCACTACAGCCTCCTGCTCGAGCCCGCCCTCGATACGCTCGGTGGACCCAGCGGCGACCACGGCGTGCTGTGGGGCGCCTCACGTGAGAGCGGATTCGCTCTGACGGTGCTGCGCGACGACGACGGCGCGACGTACGTGGCGCGCCGGCCGATCGCCGGGGCTCGCCGCCTCGATTCGATCTCGCTCACGAACGAGCTGTGGGAGCCGACCGACGACGGCGAGTGGGAGCGTGGCGGGCGCGTGTCCCCCGACGACCTCGACCGCTTCACCGCGCTCGCACTCACGGGGCTCTCCGCCGACACGGCCGGCACACTGCGCGCAGCACTGGCGGGCGTCGTGGAGTACTCGACGCAGCGCGTCGCCTACGGAGTGCATATCGGCTCGTTCCAGGCCGTGCAGCACATCGCCGCCGAAGCCCACGTGGCCATCGAGGCCATCGCCGCCGCGGTGAACTACGCCGCCTGGTCCGTCGACGAGCTCGACGCCGGCGAGGCACTGCTCGCCGCGCGCACCGCGAAGGCCGTCGCCGCCCGCAACGGGCGCCCCACCGCCGAAGCCGTCATGCAGCTGTACGGCGGCATCGGCCAGACCTGGGAGCACATCGCCCACTTCTACACGCGCCGTGCCATCTTCGACTCCGTCCTCTTCGGCGGCGAAGAGGCGCAGCTGCGCGCGATCGCCGACGCTCGACTCGGAGGAGAGTGACATGGACTACCGCGACAGCCCGGAAGAAGCCGAGTACCGCGCGACGCTGCGCGCGTGGCTGACCGAGAACGTGCCCGCGAAGCACGACGGCGAGCGCACCAATGCCGAGATGGCAGCCGAACGGCTCGCGTGGCACCGCAAGCTCTACGAGGGCGGCTACATCGGCCAGTCCTGGCCCGTGGAATGGGGCGGCAAGGGCCTCAGCCCCACGATGGACGCCATCCTCAACGAAGAGAACGGCAACGCCGACGCCCCCTCGCTCCCGGCCATGGTCGGCTACATCGGCCGCGCCCTGCAGATGTTCGGCAACGACGAGCAGCGAGCCCGCTTCATTCCGCCGACACTCAGTGGCGAGATCCAGTGGTGCCAGGGTTTCAGCGAGCCGGGCGCGGGCTCCGACCTGGCCTCGCTCACGACCAAGGCCGTGCGCGACGGCGACGAGTACGTCATCTCGGGCCACAAGATGTGGACCTCGGCCGGCCAGTGGGCCGACTGGTGCCTCGTGCTCGCCCGCACCGATCCCGACGCGCCGAAGCACAAGGGCATCTCGGCCTTCCTGGTGCCCATGGACTCGGCAGGACTCGTGCTGCAGCCGATCGTGCTGGCCAATGGCGACCCCGAGACCAGCGAGGTCTTCTACGATGCCGTGCGCGTTCCCGCGTCGGCGCTCGTCGGCGCGGAGGGCGACGGCTGGAAGATCGCGATGACGACGGTCGCCTACGAGCGCGGCCCGTCGGACGTCGGCGCGATCTCGACCCTCAACAAGCAGCTCGCGAGCCTCGAGCGCCACGCGAAGGCGACCGGCGCAACCACCGACCCCCGCGTACGACTCGAGCTCGCGCGGGCCTACGTGCGCGGCGAGGTGGTGCGCCTGGTGGCGCTCGAGCAGCTCAGCTCGCGCGCGACGGGCAAACTCGTGGGCGAGGAGGGGTCTGTCGCCAAGATCCTCCAGACCGAGGCCAGCCAGGAACTGGCTCACCTGTCGTTGGATCTCCACGGCGCCGACATCGTCACCGGCCGCGCCGCCGGTGTCGTGGGCCAGTATTTCCAGACCCGCCCGATGAGCGTGTACGGCGGTTCCGCGCAGATCCAGCGGAACATCATCGCCTCGCGCATCCTCGGCATGCCGCGCAGCTGATCGGAGCACGACGATCACTGCCACCACCAGCAGGTCCGCCCCGGTCGCAGCCACGACCGGGGCGGCGCTCGAGGCCGCCGCAGAACTGTTCATCGAGCACGGCTACCAGGGCACCGCGATGTCCGACATCGCCCGTCGGGCCGGCATGAGCGTCGGCACGCTCTACAACCGGTTTCCGAGCAAGGCCGACCTGTTTCTCGAGGTGTTCCACTCCTACGGCCGACGCCAGAGCGAGCGTGTGCGCGACGCGATCGCGAGCGCGCGCAGCGCAGGCGTGGTCGACGACATCGCTCTCTTCGTCGCCGGCACCCACGCCTACCTGGTCGGTGCCTTCCGCGAGGCGGCGCTCGGCCGCATGTTCCACACCGTCGGCACGACAGACATCGACGTGGCCTCGATCCGCTCCGGCCAGGAGGTCTGGGTCGAGCGCAACGCCCGGCAGCTGGGTCTTGAGATGGGCACGCCCCGTGCCGACGCCATCGCCGCCGCCGTCACCGGGGCGCTGGGCGGGTGGGTGCGGGGCGTGCAGCTGTGCCGCGACGACG
>JBQCJQ010000389.1:0-6868 GCA_051952615.1 Humibacter sp. | reverse complement strand
TCACCGCGTTCCCCCAGGGGGCACAGCTCACCTCTGACTCGGTCACGGTGACCGATGGCGCGGCGAACGTCGACCTCAACAGCACCGCGGGCTCGGTGAGCGACACCACCCTCTCGCGCATGGAGCTGCAGCTCTCGCAGTCGCTCGCCTCGGTGGCGGGGATCACCGACGTGCGCATCTCGATCGAGGGTGCACAGCTGCCCTCGTCGAGCCCCCTGCCGAACCCACCCATCCAGAACCCCTCCGTCGACTCCAACGCACTGGTGCTACGGGCCGGCAAGTTCGGCCTGCTCTCCGGAACGAGCGTCACCGAGATCCCGGATGTCTCGCCCAAGGTCGAGTCCATCGGGCCGCGTGCTGCGACCCTCTCCGCCGATCACCGCACGGCGGCGGTGCTCGGCGGTCACGCCAACTTCGTCGTGAAGTCGACGGCCGACGCACCGGTGTCCTTCGACTCGCGGCCTGGACTCATCGCGCCCACGCTCGATCCCCAGGGATACGCGTGGAGCGCCACCTCGTCGAAGCCGTCCGAGTTCGTCGTGCTCGGCCCTACTGGACCCGCGTTCGACCTCTCGGCGGCGTGGCCGGACGCGCGGTCCCTGATCGCCGTGGCGATGTCGAGGGACGGCACCCGGCTCGCTGCCCTCGTGCGCACCGACAGCTCCACCGACATCATGGCCGCCGGCGTGGTGCGCTCGTCCGCGGGACGCCCGAGCAGCGTGGCCGCCCCGGTCGACCTCGGGCCGGTCACCGGTGGCAAAGCGACGTCGCTCAGTTGGCTGAACGACCTCTCGGTAGGCGCACTCACGATGGGCTCGGCCTCCGACAGCACGATCAACGTGCAGACCGCCGGCGGCGACAACGAACTCGAGCCCGGCCCTAGCAGCGGTGCATCCCTCGGTCCGGTGGGCGCGAGCCCCTATTACTGGGTGCTCACCACGGCCGGATCGCTGCAGTGGCCGCGCGGCACCGGATGGCAGCAGCGGGTCGACGGCGTGCAGTTCGTCGGCCAGCAGCTCGGCAAGCCGCAGTAGAGCAGTCCGAGTCTCGTTGTCCCCAGGACGATGCGACGCGCAGTCATCCACCGATGGGTCTATCCAGCCGACTTCGAGCTCTCGTCGCGGTCAGGATGACTGCATGCCGCTCACCCTCACCCGCCACACGCCTGCCCGACTGGTGCCTGCCCGTCCGCTACACGCCACGATTCCGCCGGCACTGCGCTCGGCCCTGCTCGACGCCATCGCGGTGCTCGCCCCGACGAGCTGCAGCGGCTGCGGGGCGCCGGACCGCTCGGTGTGCGAGTCCTGCGTCGCGGCTCTCGAACCGGAAGTGAGGACCGTCGACCTCGACGGGCTCGCCGTCGCGTACGCGCACGAGTACGACGGCGTGGTGCGTTCGGCGCTCGCCGCCTACAAAGACGGAGGGCGAACGGATGCCACCGCACGACTCGCCCCATCGCTGTCCGCCGCGATCGATGTCGCGCTGGACGCGGCGGTCGACGGTCCGGTGCGTCTCGTCACGATCCCGTCGTCGCGCGCTGCCTTCCGCGAGCGGGGATACGCGCCCGTCGACCTGCTCCTGCGCCACTGCGGTCTGCACGCCGAACACGCCCTGCGCTCGAGACGCCAGGCGGCCGATCAGGCGGGGCTCACGGCCGAGTCCCGCCGACTGAACCGCGTCGGATGGCTCACAGCACGCCGATGGGTAGCGGGGGAGCAGGTGATCATCGTCGATGACATCCTGACGACGGGAAGCACGCTTTCCGAGGCACGGAGAGCTCTCGAGGCAGGGGGCGCCACGGTGCTCTCGGCCGCCGTCGTGGCGCGTACACGGCGCAGAATCGGAACGGACGTCGGGTCCACAACCCCCTCAGGAGAACCACCCGGCGAATAGTCGGCGCACGGCTGGTGACATCCATCTTCAGCCGGTCTACGGTAGGGGAAACGGTGTCGGTCCTGCCGCCCTTACCGTGAGGCCGACGACCGCACCGGAAGTTGGAGGTCGCCATGGACATCAACATCTTCGGACTCGGCGTGGGCATCACCGATCGCTTCCGGGAGTATGCGACGGAGAAGGCTGCCAAGGTCGGTTCGCTCGCTGAGCGGGCCCTCTCGCTGGAGATCAAGGTCTCGCGGCACAACGAGAAGTCCGGAGGTCAGAACGGTGATGACCGGGTCGAGTTGACCCTGGTGGGTCCCGGTCCCGTGGTTCGTGCCGAAGCCACGGCTGCAGACAAATACGCGGCATTCGACCTGGCGATTGGACGATTGCTCGAGCGCGTGCGACGCGCAAAAGATCGCCGAAAGATCCATCGAGGTCAACACAGGCCACCGTCGGTGCGCGAGGCGTCCACCGTCGGGCTCGGCAGGGTCGATGTCACACCGGCGCCCGTCACGGTGCTCGAGCAGGTGCGCACGGGCGGTGTGCCTGTCGTCGCCGAGGCGACGACGACAGAGGAGGAGGCAGAGGAGTACTGCCCGGTCGTCATCCGCAAGAAGGTCTTCGCGTCTGTGCCGATGACCGTGGATGACGCGCTGTACTACATGGAGCTCGTCGGCCATGACTTCTACCTGTTCATCGACGAGGAGTCGAACAGACCGTCCGTCGTCTACCGACGCAAGGGGTGGGACTACGGCGTCATCTCTCTCGACGAGGATGCGGAGGAACTGCAGGAGGTGGCGACGGCCTCCCGCAAGCTCGGCCGAGGCTGAGCAGGTTCCTTGCCAGTGCCGGACGACGCCTGAAGAGGCCAGCGCATCTTCAGGCGTCGTCCGGCATTCACAGGTCACAGCCCGGTAACATGGCTGTCGTTGTCGGCCCGTGGCCGGCACTCGTCCGCCCGGACGACGGATGCCCTGAAGGGCGTCCCCGCGAACCTTGATGGAGTGCATCAGTGGCCTCAGTTCTCGAAAGGGTCCTGCGTGTCGGCGAGGGCCGCACGCTCAAGCGGCTCGAAGCGTATGCGCGTGCTGTGAACGCGCTCGAGGAAGACTTCCAGGCCCTCAGTGACGAGGAGCTCCGCAACGAGACCGTCGAGCTGCGCGAGCGGTACGGCAATGGCGAGTCGCTCGACGACCTGCTGCCCGAGGCGTTCGCCGCGGTGCGCGAGGCATCCGTCCGCACGCTGGGCATGAGGCACTTCGACGTGCAGATCATGGGCGGCGCGGCCCTGCACCTCGGCAACATCGCCGAAATGAAGACCGGTGAGGGCAAGACCCTCGTCGCCACGACGGCCGCCTACCTGAACGCCATCGCGAGCCGCGGTGTGCACATCATCACCACGAACGACTACCTCGCCAGCTACCAGGGCGAGCTCATGGGGCGCGTGTTCCGTGCGCTGGGCATGACGACGGGCGTCATCCTCTCCGGCCAGACTCCTGACGAGCGCCGCGAGCAGTATCTGGCCGACATCACGTACGGCACCAACAACGAGTTCGGATTCGACTACCTGCGCGACAACATGGCGTGGCAGGCATCCGACATGGTGCAACGCGGTCACTTCTTCGCCATCGTCGACGAGGTCGACTCGATCCTCATCGACGAGGCCCGTACTCCGCTGATCATCTCCGGTCCGTCGAGCGGTGAGGCGAACCGGTGGTTCAACGAGTTCGCTCGTCTCGCGACCCGTCTCGTTCCCGAAGAGGACTACGAGGTCGACGAGAAGAAGCGCACGGTCGGCGTGCTCGAGTCCGGCATCAGCAAGGTGGAGGACTACCTCGGCATCGACAACCTCTACGAGTCGGCGAACACCCCGCTCATCTCGTTCCTGAACAACGCCATCAAGGCCAACGCGCTGTTCAAGCGCGACAAGGACTACGTGGTGATGAACGACGAGGTGCTCATCGTGGATGAGCACACCGGGCGCATCCTGGTCGGTCGCCGCTACAACGAGGGCATCCACCAGGCCATCGAGGCCAAGGAGGGCGTGCCCGTCAAGGCGGAGAACCAGACGCTCGCCACGGTCACGCTGCAGAACTACTTCCGCCTCTACAAGAAGCTGTCCGGCATGACCGGTACCGCCGAGACCGAGGCTGCCGAGTTCATGTCCACCTACAAGATCGGCGTCGTTCCGATCCCCACGAACAAGCCCATGATCCGCAAGGACATGCCCGACCTCGTCTACAAGAACGAGGAGGCCAAGTTCAACCAGGTGGCTGAGGACATCGTCGAGCGCAACAAGAAGGGCCAGCCGGTGCTGGTCGGAACGACGAGCGTCGAGAAGAGCGAATACCTCTCGCGGCTGCTCGCCAAGAAGGGCGTTCGCCACGAGGTTCTCAACGCGAAGAACCACGCGCGTGAGGCAGCGATCGTCGCCCAGGCCGGCCGACTCGGCGCCGTCACCGTCGCGACGAACATGGCCGGTCGTGGAACCGACATCATGCTCGGAGGCAACGCCGAGTTCATCGCGGTCGCGGAGATGAATGCGCGCGGCCTGAGCCCGGTCGACACTCCTGAGGAGTACGAGGCCGAGTGGGACGCCGTCTTCGAACAGGTCAAGGCGACGGTCGACGAGGAAGCCAAGAAGGTCGTCGAGGTCGGCGGTCTCTACGTGCTCGGCACCGAGCGTCACGAGTCCCGCCGCATCGACAACCAGCTCCGTGGTCGTTCCGGCCGTCAGGGCGACCCTGGCGAGAGCCGCTTCTACCTCTCGCTCACCGACGACCTGATGCGCCTCTTCAACGCGGGTGCCGCGGAGAGCCTGATGGGCCGCAGCAACGTTCCCGACGACCTCGCGATCGAGTCGAAGGTCGTGAGCCGCGCCATCCGTTCCGCTCAGTCGCAGGTGGAGGCGCGCAACGCCGAGATCCGCAAGAACGTGCTGAAGTACGACGACGTGCTGAACCGCCAGCGCGAGGCGATCTACAGCGACCGCAGGCACATCCTCGAGGGCGACGACCTGCACGAGCGCGTGCAGAAGTTCCTCGACGACGTCATCGCCGAAGTCATCGACCAGCACACCGCAGAGTCGAATGCGGATGACTGGGACTTCGACGCACTATGGGCCGATCTCAAGCTGCTGTACCCCGTCGGCGTCACGATCGACGAGGTCATCGCCGAGGTGGGCAACAAGGGCCGGGTCAACAGCGAGTACATGAAGCGCGAGATCCTCTCGGATGCCCACCTGGCCTACGAGCGTCGCGAGGAGCAGTTGGGCTCCCCTGCGATGCGCGAGCTGGAGCGCCGCGTCGTGCTGTCGGTGATCGACCGCCGCTGGCGGGACCACCTCTACGAGATGGACTACCTGAAGGACGGCATCGGCCTGCGGGCGATGGCGCAGCGCGATCCTCTCGTCGAGTACCAGCGCGAGGGCTTTTCGATGTACCAGCAGATGATGGGTGCCATTCGCGAGGAGTCGATCGGCTTCTTGTTCAACCTCGAGGTCGAGGTCACGCAGGCGGCCGGCGAGATCACGGAGGTCGACGCGAAGGGTCTCGCGCCCGCCGCGAACGAGCAGCAGAGGCTCAGCTACTCCGCCCCGAGCGACGACGGCAGCGTCGAGGTGCGCAACCAGCGCGGCCAGGTCGAGCGTGCCGCCACGGAGCGTGCCGAGCGTGCCCGCCAGCGTCAGCTGGCTGCTCAGAACGACGCCGTTGCTCAGCAGCAGGGTCAGCAGCAGCCCGCCCAGCGGGGCGCGTTCGGTCAGCGGTCGGATGCCGCTCCCGAACCGCAGAACCGCGCAGAGCGCCGAGCCCAGGACCGCCGCCGCCACTGATCCCGCGCCTGCGGGGTTATTCGACGGCGAGGGCAGTCACGGGGGATACCCGTGTTGCTTGTCGTGTCGGGGCGACGGACGCGATCAGCGCGAGCGCTGTGGTGAGCCCCGCGATGAGGAGAATGAACTGCCACGGCATCGCGGGTGGCAGCAGGCCGCCGGCAGGAATGCTGCCGAGCAAGGTCTGCGCGCCGATCCATCCGTAGGCGGTGCCGAGGATCAGCCCGGTGACTACAGCAGAGATGGTGAGCTGCACGCTCTCGGCGAGGATCATTCGGCGCACCTGCTGACGGCTGAACCCGAGGGCCCTCAGGAGCCCGAGCTCGCGGGTGCGCTGCAGCACGCTCAGGGACAGGGAGTTGACGACTCCGACGGCGGCGATCACGGCGGAGAACCCGACAAGGGTGCTGAACACGCTCATCGTGATCGCAAGGATGTTCGCGGCTCCGGCGTATTCACCGGGCTCCTTCGCGGCGGCGGCGGTGATCATCTGCATCCAGGTCGACGCCGCCACGACGAACATGGTGATCAGCGTGACTCCGATCACCAGGCCGATCGCCGTTCGGGAGCTGCGTTCCGGATGACGAACCGCGTTGGCCGCCGCGAGACGACCGGCCGCGCCCCGACCGAGGAGTCGTCCGATCAGTCGGAGAATGAACGGCATGAAAGCCGGAGCCGCCAGGATGATGCCGGTGAACGAGAGCACTCCGCCGAGAAGTCCGGCCACGAGGGCATAGTGCGATGACAACGCCAGGGCCCTGATGCTCGATCCCGCGAACACGCCGAGTCCCGCGGCAAGGCCCAGGGCCAGGAGGACTGCGCCACTCAGTATCAACGCTGTGGCGATGCCCGCGCGGCCGCGGCTTCGGACACGTTCCACCGGACGTTCCTCTGCAGCGCCGAGGGCTTGTATGGGGCTTACGGACAGCACGCGCCGGCTCCCCACCCAGGAGGAAAGCCACGTCGTAAGAACGACGACCACCGGCGGGGCGATCAGGGAAGGGGTCACCACCGGGTATGCCAAGTCGGGCAGTTCCCCGCCCGAGGTGAGAGCTGTGACGGTCAGCAACGCCAGACCGACGGCGACGACCACACCGATCAGCGCACCGACTGCGCCGACGATCACGCCTTCGCGAGCCACCGATCGTCTTTGCG